>CANQEV010000007.1 GCA_947595925.1 uncultured Acetatifactor sp.
AAATTTGACAAAAAAATACAGGCAATATGCGGCCTGCAAGTACTTTTTCATTTATTTAACTGTCAAACACCCGGGATCTTCACGGCAGACCTGGATCTCTCCCAGCTGCGGCGGTACCGCGGGGCGGAGGTTCACGGGAACGCCTACCGCCAACCGAAGAAATACGCGCTCCTGTGCGATACGGTCGTCCGCCCTCCCTTCGTCCGGGAGGACCGCCGGGATTAAGGGCGTGTACCGTGATTCGAGACAATCGTAACTTGACACAAAGGAGGATTTGCCTATATAATGGAGCATAAACAACTCTGTCATAAAGTTGCATGCAGAAAACAGGGGTAAAGAGAAGTGAAAAATATACATATTCCAACTTCGGCATTTGTCAGTATATTGATTGGAGTAATCAGTTTATTGATAATTCTTGTCAACGGATTTAAGTTTTTTTCATATTATCCTCCATTGGATTTGACTAATCTTTCAGAACAAAATATGAAAATCAATCAGTATGTGGAAGGGACGATCACAGATTGTGTGACGGTCCATGCTTTGGACAGCCCGCGTGCGTCAGGAACCAGCGGTGGAGTTATCAAAGGAGTAGAAGATTATTTCTACTATACGATTCCTATCTCTGACGATCAATATATCAGAGTATTGATCACCGATGAAGAGTCCATAAAAGGAATGGAAAATATTGTGAATGGTGATGCTGCGGAAGTTTCTTTTACAGGGCAGATCGCAGTCGGGGAACCGCTGAATACAGTATGGTACAATTGGAACCCGGAATTTGATCAAAGCAAAGTGGTAGTCGATTATATGATCTGGCAAAAGGACCTGGGTGCAGAAAAGAACTTCTGTCGTAAGGGGTTTTTGGGAATCTTGATTGCCGCACTGATTTATTGTTTTGGCGGTGGGATACAGATTGTTGAGGTTTCCCCGAAATTGCCAAAATCTGGCAAGGTTGTCCCTAATTATAATAAAGAAAACGAACTCGCGATTGCCAGAAGGAATCTGGAGATGTATCGGGAACAGGAAACTGCATATCGTAAAAAGACGATCCCCGGCACGATTTGCATCATAATGGGACTTCCCATGGTTATGTTAAATATATCAGTCCTAAAGCCGGTAGGATTACTGCTTATCATCTATGGGGTCAAAAAAATGGTGGGATTTTTTTATAAATTCCAATAACGAATTTGCATTTAAAATTTCCTGCTTTCTTTCTAAAAAAACGCTGCAGACCAAAATAGCGAGAGAAGAAGGTAAAATAAAAGAGTTAGAACAGGATAGTCTCACGGATATGTAAGATTTAATTGTTTTTAAGAAAAAATCTTCCGCAACGCAGACCGTCTGCCGTCTTCGAGAGCAGGAAATCAATAAAAGGTTTCCTGCTTTTCTTTTTTGACAGAAATACCAAGCAGCAAGCTTGTGATCGTCGGTAAGGCGGGGCATGAAGTAAACGCCGAAGCCCCGGAAAAGCTGGCGGAAATCCTTTGGGAATTTTTTAATACATGCCGCATTTAGGTCTAACGGTCGAAAACGGAATATCGGAATGTCCGCCTGCTGCGGGAAAAACAGAAGAAAAACAAGGATTCTCCTGCTATTCGATTGCTTTTTTGATGTCATAGAGCGAAAATGAGTTTAGAATAGCGAGCAGGAGGAACAGAGGATGTATCATCTTGATAAAGAAAAATTTGGCGCCTTTATAGCGATGCTTCGAAAAGAAAAGGGTTTTACCCAAAAAGAACTGGCAGAACGGCTCTTTGTATCGGATAAAGCCGTAAGCAAGTGGGAGACCGCCATCAGCATTCCTAATATAGATTTGCTAGTACCGCTGGCAAATTTGTTAGGGATTACGGTAACAGAATTGCTGATGTGCCGGCGGATGGAACAAAATAATGTACTGAGTTCTGCTCAAGTCGACCAGGTGGTAAAAACAGCGATCTCCTATACGGAAGAAGAAAAACAAAGGGCTTGTCACAGCAAGAAGAAATGGGGACTTGTGTATATTCTTTCTCTGTTGACAGCCTGCTTTGAAATGGTATTTGCTTATAGGAACGGGTGTATAACGAATGGTTTGATGCTCGCTATGAGTTTGGGTGCGGGATTCGGAATCTATTTTTGCTTTTTGGCAAAGGAAAAACTGCCTGCTCATTATGATGAAAGCCGTATCTGCGCATATTCGGACGGAGCGTTTCAGATGAGCATACCGGGTCTTGCTCTGAATAATAGCAACTGGGGAAAAATATTGACAACCGGACGCGTCTGGGCGGTCACTTTAATGCTAGGATATCCGGTGATCAGCTATATCGAAACTATTTTTTTCACCGGTATCTTGCTGGCGATAGTCGACCTGTTCCTTGCGCTGTTTCTTACTTTGGGAGGTTTATTCATTCCGATTTATGCTGTCGGGAAAAAATATGAATGAGGGTATGAGAGCATAGTCCTGACGAGAATGAATTGGAGGAGCGTTCGAAAAAGGGAAATTAAAGTTGAAAAGAGTCCCCGACAATATGGACAGTAACCGAAAATGGCGTGGATATTGAAAAAGCAGTATGATAATATAATGAATAAGTTTTTCATACGCCCGTACTTGCAGGTAATCCGTGTCGCTAAAGGCACAACGCAGGGCGGGCGCGTGTTCTTAACACGCCGACTTCGCACAAGTGTTAAGTCCGTTCCTGTTTTGTGTGCTGTCTATAGAAAAAAGGTTTTGTTATATTGATGTTATAAAGCTCAGGAGGTCATTTATGAATATTGGAAGGACAATAAGAGAGCTGAGACAGAAAAGAGGCATTACGCAGGAAGAATTTTCGGAAGCGCTGGGGGTATCTGTACAAACGGTTTCCCGTTGGGAAAACGGCGTCAATGTTCCGGATCTGTCGATGCTTCCTCAGATCGCCATATATTTCAAAGTGACCACAGACTATTTGCTGGGTTTGGAAAGGAATAATACTATGGCAAAACTGATGAAAACAACAGAAACTTTTGAACTTGCTTCGAAGCAGGAGGCGGAGGAGATGGTGCTGAAATTTAAGGGCGAGAAATTTCCCGTCTTGAAAGACTATAAGATCACCGCCGAGGGCGGCAAGGTGATACTTGAGGTTACAAAGGAATTTAACAGCGAATTGGACAGCATGAAGTTCAACTAATTCACAACCGACGGCAAAATCCCGCAGCGCAAACTGTCTGCCAGCGAAAGAGAGCAGGAGACCCCAGAACGGTCTCCTGCTCAGTGTTTTGATTTTGCAATTCCTCCGGTCGAACCGTTTGCGTTACTGTGCAGCGGTCACGGAAGTGATGTGGGGATTTACGCCCTCATACCAGTACAGGAAACCTTCCATGTCGATCACGTCCCCGATGTTCAGGGCTTTTACTGCCGCATAGACATCAGTGGTGTTGTCGCAGAGATAGGATTCAACGGTGAAGGTATAGGTGTTTCCGTTATAGGAAACATTGAAGTACAGGTCGCTTCCGTCCTCGCCGGAGCCGTCCCAGTTGTAGAGAAATGCCATGTCATTGCCGTCCGCGTCCTTGGAAGCCTCAACAGTCATTCCCTTGAAGGAAACCTTCTCGTTCTGATGCGCGATCAGGTCGTCGGTGCCCAGCAGAGCCGTTACGTCGGTGGGCTCCGCCGTATAGGTATCTCCCTCCACGATCTCGAAAGAAGCGCCTTCCGCGATCTCGACTTCGCCGGACCACTCGGCCTTATAGCCGGTCACCTTGATCTTGGTGCCGGGCTCCAGCTTCGCGTAGTCTTCCTCGGAGCAGTTCATGTTGTAGATGAAGTAGGCGCCGTCAGGGCTCTGGGCGTAGATGGTCGCCTTGTTGTCCCACCAGGACTGCTTTGCCTGCACATAGGTCTCGATCACAACTTCGGAATCCAGTTCAGCCGCCATATACTCCTCGTGGGTCATAACGCCGGCAGCATCCTCGTTTCCGGCATCGGGGGTCTCGGCGTCTGCGTCAGTGCTTTCAGCAGGGGTCTCCACTTCTGCGGTCGTGCTGCTTTCAGGAATTTCGTTGCTTTCAACGCCAGTGCCGCCCATGGGCTCGCTGCCGTTTCCGGCGTCACTGCCGCATCCGCTCAGAGCAGTGATGCCAAGCGCAAGTGCAAGAGATACTGTTACTGCAATACGAATTCTTCTTTTCATAATTTTGCCTCCTCTAAATTCGTAATGTGATGTGTTATGGATATCACATAGCCATTATACACTAAAAAATCTGGAAATCAATGGTTATTTGTTGTCTTTTTCTTTTCTGTTCTTCTTTCGGATGGCGCTGACGGCGACATAAGCGAGGATCAAAACCCACGCGCCGGCGAGAGAGCAGAGCAGGGCGACGGAGGCGGCGGGAAGTTTTCCGCTTTCCTGGGCCGTCTGGTCCAGGTGGTACAGGGAGGCCGTGTCCGCGTAAAGTTTTTCAAAAAAGGCGTCGTCCACGGTTTTGTTCCGGCGCACGGCCTTTGTCACTTCCTCCACGAGCTGGCCTGCGGCGTCGCGCAGGGAAGCGGACCCGTTGAACACGGGGGTCACAAAGGTATCGTCCGCGTGTTCCAGAAGAAGTTTCGCGGCCTGGATCTTTACGGAATAATGGACGTCGTTGTCCTCGCCCATCCGGGACAGGTAATCCTGGTATTCCGGGCTGTTCTGGGCCTTTGAGGTCACGGGCACATATCCTTCCGTCTCGGAGTAGGCGGTCTGGACTTCATTGGTCAGAAGGTACTGGGCGAAGAGCCAGGAGGCCAGGACTTCCTGCGGATCGTCTTTGTTAAAGATGCAGACGGAAGGGCCCTGGGAGATCATGCAGGGATCCTCGGGATCAAACTGGGGGATGGGCATTACGGCGGTCTCGAACCGTACCAGCTTGTCCTCGCTGATGTCCACTAACGGGGCGTCGCTTCCCATCCAGGTCGCTCCTGCGGTGGAGTCGATGGCGAAGATGCACTGTCCCGCGTTCAGGAAATTCGCGGGGTAGCTGGAGATCTTAAAGGTGGAGAAAGCGCCTTTTTTGATGTGGCCGGCTATCGTGTACAGAAGTTCCTTCGCGGTGTCGTTAAAGAGCAGGATCTGGCCGTCGTCTGTGGAATATCCGGCCTTTTTCTGCCGGAGCATCTGGATCATCATATTGTCCGTGGACTTATAGATAAAGGGGATCATGACGTTCTGGCCGTTGACTTTATAAGTGCCGTCCTGGTTTTTCTCCGTGGCGGCGTCCGCTACCTCCCAGATGAAATCCCAGGTCAGCTTGTCGGGCAGCGTATAGCCCAGGGCTTCCACATAAGTCTTGTTGACATAGCAGGCCTCCGTGGACCGCATATAGGGGATGGCGTAATGCTGTCCGTCGATCTTGCATTCCTCTAAAAACTGAGGAATGACCTCGTCCTGGGAGGGGGAGTCAAACTTCAGGGCGCTTCCCCCGAGGCCGTACTTTTCGTCCGCAAACAGTCCGTCCAGGGGGACGACGCTGTTGCTCCCGGTGAGATAAGTGGCGATGTGGTCGGGGTAGGTGATGCATACGTTTGGCGTCGTGTTCGTGGAGATATTGGTGATCACGTCGTTATAGATCCGGCCGTAATCGGTATACAGGCGCATCGTGACGGTGATATTCGGATAGAGCTTCTGAAAGTCGTCGATGGCCTTTTGGTAGATCCGGGTCTGCGTGACGTTTGTGTCATTCTTTGCCCAGAAGGTGATCTCATACTGTTTTGCAGTGTCAAATTCCTCCGGGATCTGAAAACTGTTCTGAACCCTCGCTCCGTGGCACCCTGAGAGCATGAGCAGAACGCCCAGGCCAAGGAGCAGCCGAAATGCTTTTCTGACAAGTTTCATCCCTTTGTACCTCCCCTGGAAACTCCTGCCATGATCATCCGGCGGAAACACAGGAAAAGGAGGATCAGGGGCAGGGAGATCACGACCACGGCCGCCATCATGGCCGGGATGTTCTCGCGGCCGAATCCGTTTTCCCGGATGGCCTGGATCCCGTTGGACACCAGGAAGTAATTCTGATCGTCCGTGACCAGCCTGGGCCAAACATAGGAATTCCAGCATTCGATGGCCTTTAAGATCGTAATGGTGACGATGGTGGGACGGCAGAGGGGGATCATCACCCGGAACAGGTATTTGAGATCGGAAGTGCCATCCACCTTGGCCGCGTAGTAGAGCTGGTCCGGGACCTGCTCGAAATTCTCCTTCAGGAGATAAATATAGAAGACCGATGTCACGGAGGGCAGGATCAGACCCGTAAAGGTATTGCGGAGGTCCAGATCGGTGACCGTGACATAGTTGGTGATGACCACCAGTTCGTTGGGGATCATCATCAGCGACAAAAAGAGCACGAAGACCAGGTTCTTTCCGCGGAAGTTCAGTCTCGCGAAGGCGTAGGCGGAAAGCACGGTCACGATCAGCATCAGGGCCGTGGTGCCGACGGTAAAGAGAAGGGTGTTGGCAAAATATCGCGCCAGGGGCACCGCGGTAAAGGCTTCCCCGTAATTTTCCAGAGTGGGGGAGAGGGTGTACAGCTTCGGGATATATTCCGAGTTATAGGAGCCGTAGCTCTTTACGGAGGTCAGCACCATCCAGTAAAAGGGAAACAGCACCACCAGCCCCCAGAAGGCGAGAAAGAGGTAAGTGACTGTCTTCAGGACTGTGCGGCGGGCACTGTAAGAACCGCCGGATTTTTGGGTCATGATTTCTTTTTTCATATCGCACGCTGCCTTTCTTTATGCGGAGATCAGGAGAAATAGTGCACATGTTTTCTGCTGACCAGCAGGTTGATGCAGGTGATGGTCAGCACGATGGCAAAGAGCAGAATGGCGGCCGCCGACGCGTAGGAGGGATAGCCGCCGCTGTTTCCATACAGCATATCGTACACATATCCCACGATGGTGTTCATGCCGGCGGCGTTCAGGTTTGTGCCAAAGAGCGCCACCGCGTCGCTGTATGCCTTGAATGCGCCAATAAAACCGGTGATGATCAGGTACACCAGGGTGGGGGAGATCATGGGCAGGGTGAGCCGGAAAAAGATCCTGAGGCCGGAAGTGCCGTCGATCTTCGCGGCGTTATAGTAGGTCTGGTTTACCGAGGCCAGGGCGCTGGTCAGGATCAGGATCTTAAAGGGCATGACCACCCAGATCGTGTAGAGGCACAGCACGAACATCTTCGCGGCGTAAGGGCCGTCTATAAAATCTATGGGGGTCATGCCGAACCAGCTGAGGATCAGGTTGATAAAACCGTCCGTGTAAGCGGTCTTTTTAAACAGGATCATGAACACCAGGCCCACGGCCAGCGTGTTTGTCACATAGGGCAGGAAGAAGACGGTCTGAAACAGTTCCCGCAGAGGCCGGATGGAACTCAGCCCCAGGGAGATCAGAAGGGACAGCCCCGTGGACAGGGGGACGGTGATCACGACCAGGAGAAACGTGTTCTTTAACGCCTGCAGGAAATAGGGATCCCGCAGCACATAGGAATAGTTGCGGAGCCCGGTGCCGGTATAGGTCTGGGAGGCAAAGTTGTACCCTTCCTCCACGGAATAGATGAGAACGTCGATCAGGGGGTACACCATAAAGATCCCCAGAAACAGAACCGCCGGCAGCAGGTACAGCCAGCCTTTCAGATTTTTCTTTTCCATGAGGAGCCTCCTTACAAGATTCTTTCTTCCGTTTTATTGTGAAAGAGAAAGACTTTATTGGGTTTTAAGTCAAACCGTACCTCCGCGGCATCGGGATCCGTCTGGCTCTCCGCGCTGACGATGGCCCTGATCACGGGGTTTTGGCAGGCCGGATGAGTGCAGACGACGCTGACGTCACGGCCCATCACTTCCACCCGGTCAAGGCCGCAGACAAGCGCTCCCTGGGGCGAGGGGAGGAAGCCTTCGGGCCGTATCCCCACCGTGACGTCCTGGTCGGGGATCCCCTTCTGCTCCAGGACGGCGTTTTCACCGATGAACAGTTTTCCGCCCCGGACGCTTCCGGAAAAGGTGTTGATGGGGGGCGTTCCCAGGAACTTTGCCACGAAAAGGTTCCGGGGCGCGTCATATACCTCCTGGGGCTTTCCGATCTGCTGGATCTCGCCGTCCTTCATGACGATGATGACGTCGGAGATGCTCATGGCCTCCTCCTGGTCGTGGGTCACAAAGATCGTGGTGATCCCGGTTTCCCGCTGTATCCTGCGGATCTCCTCCCGGGTCTGCAGCCGGAGCCTTGCGTCCAGGTTGGACAGGGGCTCGTCCATGAGAAGGATCCGGGGCATTTTTACCAGGGCCCTGGCGATGGCGACCCGCTGCTGCTGGCCTCCGGAGAGTTCTCCGGGCTTTCGGTCCAGCAGGCCGTCGATCTGTACTAACCGCGCCGCCTCCTCTGCCTTTTCTCTCATCTCCGCCTTTGTGAGCCTTTCGGGCCCCTTCCGGTTCTGGAGCGGAAACAGGATGTTCTGCAGCACGGTGAGATGGGGATACAGGGCATAGTTCTGAAACACCATGCCGACCTCCCGCTTTTCCGGCTCCAGATTCGTCACGTCTTCATCCCCGAAGAAGATCCGGCCCTCCGTGGGCTTTAAGAGTCCGCACATCAGGTTCAGGACGGTGCTCTTTCCACAACCCGAGGGCCCGAGAAGTCCCACCAGTTTTCCGTCCGGAATTTCGACGTTGAAGTGGTTTACCGCGGTTACCTCCTCGGCCGCTTTCCTGCCGCGGCCGGGAAATTTTTTCGTGAGATCCTGAATTGTAACTTTCATAGCGTTCCTTTCATGAGAGGCGGAGGCCGGAAAGCGGTTTTGAGCGCCCCGGCTCCGGCGAAATGACATATGGAATGATTTCCCTGCTATTATAATCGGTTCGGGAAAGGTTGGCAAGAAAAAATCTTTCAGAAAATCTTTCTGTGATTTATCTTGACAATCAAAGTATTCGGATGTATAGTGTTGTCTGTAAAAACTTTGAAAATCAAAATACTTGATAATCAAAACAAATTAAAAAGTCGAAAAAGAAAGAGAGGTAACGGATTATGTTGGAGAAACTGATCGGCATTATCGAGGAGCAGCTGAGCGTGGAGGGCATGGAGATCACGGAAAATACCCGGTTTAAGGAGGATATGTCCGCGGATTCCCTGGATCTGTTCGAGCTGGCCATGGCCATCGAGGAGGCCTTCGGGGTGGAGATCCCCTCCGAGGATCTGGAGAGCATCACCACGGTGGGTTCCGTTGTGGAGTACCTGAAGTCAAAAGGCGTTGAGGCATAAGATGAAGACGAGGATCACAGAGCTTTTGGGCATTGAATATCCCGTGATCCAGGGCGGCATGGCCTGGGTGGCGGAGCACAATCTGGCGGCGGCCGTGTCCAATGCCGGCGGCCTGGGGCTGATCGGCGCCGCGTCCGCCCCCGCGGAAGTGGTGCGGGAGGAGATCCGGAAGTGCAAGGAACTGACGGATAAGCCCTTCGGCGTGAACATCATGCTTCTCAATCCCAACGCGCCCGAGGTGGCGCAGGTCGTCGTTGAGGAGGGCGTCAGGGTAGTCACCACCGGGGCGGGGAATCCCGCGAAATACATGGAACTGTGGAAACAGGCCGGGGTGAAGGTCATTCCGGTGATCGCCAGCGTCGCCATGGCAAAGATGATGGAGAGGGCCGGGGCGGACGCCGTTGTGGCGGAGGGCATGGAGAGCGGCGGGCATATCGGCGCGACGACCACCTTCGCGCTGATCCCCCAGACCGTGGACGCCGTGGAGATCCCGGTGATCGCCGCCGGAGGGATCGCGGACGGCCGGGGCCTGGCGGCGGCCTTTATGCTGGGAGCGGAGGCGGTCCAGATGGGGACCCGGTTTGTGGCGGCGAAGGAGTCCATCGTGCATCCCAACTATAAAGAAAAGATCATCAAGGCGAAGGACATCGACTCTACCGTGACGGGAACCACCACGGGCCACCCGGTGAGGTGCCTGAAAAACGCCATGACCCGGGAGTATCAGCGCCTGGAAAAGGAGGGCGCGGACTTTATGGAGCTGGAAAAACTGACCCTGGGATCTCTGCGCAAGGCGGTGATCGAGGGGGATGTGACCGGCGGGACTTTAATGGCGGGGCAGATCGCGGGCCTTGTGAAGCGCGAGGATTCCTGTGCGGAGATCATTCAGGAGATCGTGGGGGACGCAGAAAAGCTTTTGAAAGGCTGTTGAAGCAGAAAGGAAAGAGATCATGGGAAAGACGGCGTTTGTATTTCCCGGACAGGGCGCGCAGTACCCTGGCATGGGAAAGGACTTTTTCGACCAGTTTGCGGAGGCCAGGCAGATCTATGAGCTGGCGGGCACTTCCGCGGGGCTGGACGTGAAGACGCTCTGCTTTGAGGAAGACGACAGGCTGAATATCACGGAGTACACCCAGATCGCCATGCTGGCGACAGAGGCCGCGATCTTAAAGACCGCCATGGCCCATGGCATACGGGCGGACGTCTGCGCGGGATTAAGCCTGGGGGAGTACGGGGCCCTGGCGGCCGCGGGCGTGATGGCCCCCGTGGATTATTTCCGCATTGTGAGAAAGCGGGGCATCCTGATGCAGGAGGCCTACCCCTCTGGAGGGGCCATGACCGCGGTTCTCGGCGCGGACGCCCGGAAGATTCAGGAGATCTGCGAGGAGACGGAAGGGATCGTCTCCATCGCAAACTATAACTGCCCCGGACAGATCGTGATCACCGGGGAGAAGAAAGCGGTGGATCAGGTCGCGGAGAGGGGAAAGGAAGCCGACGCAAAAAAGTGCGTTCCCTTAAAGGTGAGCGGCCCCTTCCACTCAGCCCTGCTGAGAGAGGCGGGGGAGCAGCTGGGAAAAGAGCTTGCGGGCGTCAATCTGAAAGACCCGTCGATTCCTTATGTGTCGAACGTGACGGCGGAATATGTGACCGACGCTGGCCCGGTGAAGGAGCTCCTGGCAAAGCAGGTCTCCAGCCCGGTCCGTTGGCAGCAGAGCGTTGAACTCATGATCCGGGACGGGGTGGATACATTTATCGAGATCGGCCCCGGAAAGACGCTCACAGGGTTTTTGAGAAAGATCGATAAGGATGTGAAGGGTCTGAACATCGAGACGGTGGAGGACTTAAAGCGCGTGATGGAGGAAGTAAAATGCTGAGCGGCAAGGTAGCGCTGGTGACCGGAGGCGCCCGGGGGATCGGCAGCGCAATTTCAAAGAAACTGGCCTCCCAGGGGGCGTCCGTGATCGTAAATTACAGCGGTTCAAAGGAAAAGGCGGAAGAGATCGTGGAGGAGATCCGGGCCGCCGGAGGCGAGGCGGAGAGCCTGCAGTGCGACGTGTCGGATTTCGCCTCCTGCGAGGCCCTTGCGAAGACCGTCCTGGAGAAGTACGGGAGACTGGATATTCTGGTGAACAATGCCGGGATCACCCGGGACGGCCTGGTGATGCGGATGTCTGAGAAGGATTACGATGCCGTCCTGGACACAAATTTAAAGGGCGCGTTTAACATGATCCGCCATTTCAGCAAGGCGTTTCTGAAACAGCGCCAGGGCAGGATCATCAACATCTCTTCCGTCAGCGGCGTTTTGGGGAACGCGGGGCAGGCAAACTATTCCGCGTCCAAGGCGGGCGTGATCGGGCTGACGAAGAGCGTTGCCCGGGAGTTGGCGTCCCGGGGGATCTGCGTGAACGCCGTGGCCCCGGGTTTTATCGCTACGGACATGACGCGGCAGATGCCCGAGAACGTCAGGGAGAGCTTGAAAGAGAGGATCCCTCTGGGACGGATCGGCTCCCCGGAGGATGTGGCCGAGACGGTGGCGTTTCTGGCCAGCGAACAGGCGGGATATATCACCGGCCAGGTGATCTGCGTGGATGGAGGTATGGCGATATGAGCGGTGCGGAAAATACGGGAAAGAGAAGGGTTGTGGTGACGGGCCTCGGCGCGGTCACGCCCATCGGCATTGGCGTGGAAGCGTTCTGGAAAGCGGCCAGGGTCGGGGAGATCGGGTTCGGCCCCATTACAACCTTTGACACCACGGAGTACAAGTGCAAGCTGGCGGCCCAGGTAAAGGATTTTGATCCCGGAAATTACATGGACAAAAAGGCCGCGCGGAGGATGGAGCAGTTTTCCCAGTTCGCGGTGGCTGCGGCGGGCGAGGCGATCCGGGACGCGGGTCTTGACATGGAAAAAGAGGACCCATACCGGGTGGGCTGCGCCGTGGGAAGCGGCATTGGCAGTCTGCAGGCCATGGAGCGGGAACACGCGAGACTTCTGGAAAAAGGCCCGGGCAAGGTAGGGCCCCTGCTGGTGCCGCTGATGATCTCCAACATGGCGGCGGGCAACGTCAGCATCGCGTACGGCCTAAAAGGAAAGAGCATCAATGTGGTGACGGCCTGCGCCACCGGAACGAACTGCATCGGCGAGGCCTTCCGGACGATCCAGTATGGGGATGCGGACGTGATGGCGGCGGGAGGGACGGAGAGCAGCGTGACGCCCATTGGCATCGCGGGCTTTGCGGCCCTGACAGCCCTCTCCGCCAGCGAGGATCCCAGGAGATGCTCCATTCCCTTTGACAGGGATCGAAGCGGTTTCGTCATGGGCGAGGGGGCCGGCGTGGTGATCCTGGAGGAACTGGAGCACGCGAAAAGGCGCGGGGCCAGGATTTATGCCGAGGTTGTGGGGTATGGCTGTTCGTCGGACGCCTTTCATATCACTTCTCCGGCGGAGGACGGCGCAGGCGCCGCCCGGGCCATGCGGAACGCGGTGGAGGATGCCGGCGCGAGACCGGAGGATATCACCTATATCAACGCCCACGGCACCGGGACCCATCACAACGACTTGTTCGAGACCCGGGCCATCAAGCTGGCTTTTGGGGAGCACGCTTATCGGATGAAGATCAATTCCACGAAATCCATGGTGGGGCATCTTCTCGGCGCGGCGGGGGCGGTGGAGTTCATCGCCTGCGTGAAAGAGATGCAGGAGGGATTCCTGCATGCCACCGTGGGACTTAGGGAGTCCGAGGAGGAACTGGACCTGGACTACTGCAAGGAGGCCTGCGAGATGGAGATTCCTTACGCGCTGTCCAATTCCCTGGGCTTCGGGGGTCACAACGCCAGCCTGCTGATCCGCAGGTTTGAGAGCTAGGAGGCGAGGAAATGTCAGTCTATACAACGAAGGAGATCATGGAGATCATACCCCACAGGAGCCCGTTCCTTCTCATCGACACCATAGAAGAGCTGGAGCCCGGCGTCAGGGCCGTGGGGAAAAAGTGCGTCAGCTTTAATGAGCCCTATTTTGCGGGACATTTTCCCGGAAACCCCGTGATGCCGGGGGTGCTCATCATCGAGGCCATGGCCCAGGTCGGCGCGGTGGCGCTTCTGGGGCTGGAGGAATGGAAGGGCAAGACGGCCTATTTCGCGGGGATCAGCAGCGCGAGATTTAAGAGGAAGGTCCTGCCCGGGGACATTCTGACGCTGGAGACGAAGATCAGCCGGGTAAAGGGCCCCATCGGGATCGGGGAAGCGGCGGCGTATGTGGACGGAGAGCTGGCGGCGAAAGCGGAGCTTTCCTTTGCGGTAGGAGAGTAACAACATCAAAGGGAGTGAGCAGAAGGTGAGAAAAAAGTGGACCCGGCAGATCATAAAATATCTTCCAGGAAATCCTGCGGCTGAAAAGAAGTTCACCGTTCTCGGCGGAAAGGCGGAGGGAACGAAGGCTGCCGAACAGGAGGAGAAACCCCAGGAGGACAAGGGAGTCCAGGACCTCGCGGCGGGAGTCACAGAGCCCGCGGAGGAACTGGTCAAATGTCCCGAGTGCGGCAGAATGGTGAGCAAAAAGCGGGTGATAAAGAGGCGGTATATCTGTTATGAATGTCAGGGATATTTCCGCGTCACCGCGCCAAACCGGATCCACATGGTGGCGGATCCGGGCACCTTTGAGGAATGGTTTGCGGATATGCCGGTCCGAAACCCTCTGGATTATGAGGGCTACGAGGAAAAACTGGCCCAGGCGAGGGAAAAGACCGGCTTAAAGGAGGGCGTCACCGTCGGCAGGTGCGAAGTCTTCGGGGAGCCCATCGTCCTGGGCGTCTGCGACGCCAGGTTCCTCATGGCCAGCATGGGCCAGGTGTACGGGGAGAAGGTGACGGCCGCCATTGAGCGGGCCACGAGAGAAAAGCTCCCGGTATTTCTGTTTTGTTGTTCCGGGGGAGCCAGGATGCAGGAGGGGATCCTCTCCCTGATGCAGATGGCGAAGACCAGTGCGGCGATCAAGCGCCACGGGGAGGCCGGGCTGTTATACAGCACGATCCTGACGGATCCCACCACGGGAGGCGTGACGGCAAGCTTTGCCATGCTGGGGGACGTGATCATGGCGGAGCCCGGGGCGCTGATCGGCTTCGCGGGTCCCCGGGTCATCAAACAGACCATCGGCCAGGAGCTGCCGGAGGGCTTCCAGACGGCGGAGTTTCTCCTGGAACACGGCTTCATCGACGGGATCGTGCTTCGAAAGAATCTGAAAAAGACGATCTTCTTTCTGGTGAGGAGCCACCAGCGCACGGGAAAGCGGAGCTGGGCGGATTTCGGCAGCGAGGACTTCCCCTTCGTGCTCAGCGAGATCTTAAAAGAACAGAGCTGGAAGCAGGAGCCGAAGAGCGCCTGGGATAAGGTCAGGGCGGTGCGTCAGGCGGAGCGCCCCTCCGCCCTGGATTACATGGAGCACCTGTTCGACCACTTTGTGGAGTCCCACGGGGACCGGCTGTTCGCGGATGATCCCGCGGTGGTGGGAGGCATCGCCTTCCTGGACGGCCAGCCGGTGACGGTGATCGCGGACGTCAAGGGAAAGAGCATGAAGGAGTGTCAGATGCGGAACTTCGGGATGCCCTTGCCCGAGGGATACCGGAAAGCTTTGCGCCTGATGAAGCAGGCTGAAAAATTCAACCGGCCCATCATCAGCTTTGTCAACACCTCCGGCGCTTTCTGCGGCCTGGAGGCGGAGGAGCGGGGCCAGGGGGAGGCCATCGCCAGAAACCTTCTGGAGATGTCGGCCCTAAAGGTTCCCGTCCTCTGTATCCTGATCGGGGAGGGCGGCAGCGGCGGCGCTCTTGCCACGGCCGTGGGAAACGAGGTCTGGATGCTGGAGAACGCCACCTATTCCATCCTGTCTCCGGAGGGCTTTGCGTCCATCCTCTGGAAGGACGCCGGCAGGGCGAAGGAGGCCAGCGAGGTGATGAACATCACGGCCCAGGATCTAAAGAGGCTGAAGGTGATCGAGCAGATCATCCCGGAGTTTGGCGGGGCGTCGGATAAGACGGCGGAGGCCATCGCCGGCTGCATGAAAGAGAAGATCAAACTGTTTTTGGAAAGGTACGAGGGCATGACCGGCGAGGAGATCGCGGCGGAGCGCTACGACAGGTTCCGGGCGTTCTAAGTATATTTTTGAGCCAGGAGAGAGGAATAGATGAAGATCGGTGATTTGGAAATCAGGATTCCCGTGATCCAGGGCGGTATGGGAGTCGGTGTCAGCCTGTCGGGGCTGGCGGGTGCGGTGGCGGCTGCAGGAGGCGTCGGCGTGATCTCCACGGCCCAGATCGGCTTTCGGGACCCGGAGTTTGACCGGGATCCCATCGAGTGCAACCTGCGCGCCGTGAAACGGGAGATCGCCAGGGCCAGGGAGCTGGCAAAGGGCGGCGTCATCGGCGTGAATATCATGGTGGTGACCCAGCGGTACGCGGAGTACGTAAAGGCCGCTGTGGAGGCGGGGGCGGACCTGATCATCTCCGGGGCGGGCCTTCCCATGGATCTGCCCGGACTGGTGAAAGGCAGCGCTGTAAAGATCGCCCCCATCGTCTCCGGACAGCGGGCCCTGCGGGTGATCCTGAACTACTGGAAAAAGCATTATGACAGAAAGCCGGATCTTGTGGTCCTGGAGGGCCCCAAGGCCGGCGGGCACCTGGGCTTCCGGGAGGAAGAGTTAAAGAGCCTCTCGGAGGAAGACTATGACCAGGAAGTCCGCCGGGTCATCGACCTGGCAAAGAGCCAGGAGATCCCCCTGGCGGTGGCGGGAGGGATTTACACCCGGGCGGACATGGACCGCTATCTCGCCATGGGGGCGGACGGGGTGCAGATGGCGACCCGTTTCGTCACCACTTATGAGTGCGACGCTCACCCGAATTACAAACAGGCGTACATTGACGCCAAGGAATCCGACATCTGTATCGTGCACAGTCCGGTGGGGATGCCGGGCCGAGCCATCCGGAACGAATTTCTGGAGCGGGTGGAGCGGGGAGAGCGCTTTATGACCCGGTGCTGGAGGTGCATCACGACCTGCGATCCCGCCGTGTCCCCCTACTGTATCACCAGGGCTCTGATCAACGCGGTGGAGGGAAACTGCCGGGAGGGACTTCTTTTCTGCGGCAGCAATGCCTATCGGGCGGAGAAACTGGAGCATGTGGCGGACATCATGGAGGAATTCAGGCTATGACCATAGAGATAACAGGCGTGGGAAGCGTTCTTCCCGGAAGAGTGATGACCAACCGGGAGCTGGAGGGCATGGTGGACACTTCGGATGAGTGGATCCGGGAGCGTACCGGGATCCGGGAGCGGCGGATCGCCGGGGAGGACACCGTGGTCTCCCTTGCGGCTAAGGCTTGCGAGAGGGCGCTGGAAGACGCCGGAAAAAAAGCGGCGGACGTGGATCTGATCCTCCTTGCCACCTGTTCCCCGGAGATGCTGCTTCCCTGCTGCGCCTGTCAGGTACAGAGCCTGATCGGGGCGGAAAAAGCGGTCTGCTTCGACTTAAACGCCGCCTGCTCCGGTTTCCTGTTCGCGCTGGACACCGCCTACGCGTATATCCGATCCGGACTTTACAGGAACGCCCTGGTGGTAGGAAGCGAAGTCCTCTCAAAGCTGGTGGACTGGAGCGACAGGGGGACCTGTATCCTCTTCGGGGACGGCGCGGGAGCCGTCTTTGTGGAGGAGGCGCAGCCGGGGGCAGGGATCCTGAGCATCGTCCAGGGCAGCAATGGTTTTCAGGGATCCGTTCTCTCCTGCGGCGCGAAGGGCGGGGAACCGATCCGCATGGAGGGGAAGGAAGTGTATCGCTTCGCGACCCGTCAGGTCCCCGAATGTATCGAGGAAGCGGTGCACCGCGCCGGACTTTCCCTGGGGGAGATCGACCTCTTTCTCCTGCATCAGGCAAATCTGCGCATCCTGGAGTCCATCGGAAAGCGGTTGAAGGTTCCCATGGAAAAGATCCCGGTCAACCTGGACAGGGTGGGAAATATGTCCTCCGCCGCGATACCGGTTCTGCTTGATGAAACTCAAAAATGTGGTAAAATAAAAAAAGGACAGAGGATCGTGCTCTCCGGATTCGGAGCGGGGCTCACATATGGCGCCTGCGTGATGATCTGGGGGCGGTGAGGGGTGAAAAATGGCCAGAAATAAAAGCATCGCCTTGAATGAACTTTTGGTAAACCTGTTCAATCACGTATTGGACGCGGAGACCAAGGCGGTGATCACCGAAGAATTTAAGGATATCACAAACAACGACATGCACATCATAGAAGCGATCGGGATCCACGAGAAAAGGAACATGTCCCAGATCGCGAAAAACCTGGCGGTGACGGTGGGGACGCTGACGGTCAACATGAACAGCCTGGAGAAGAAGGGTTATATCGTAAGGGAGCGCAGCGCGGAGGACAAGAGAGTGGTGCTGGTCACCCTGACGGAAAAGGGCCGGAAGGCGTTCTTCCATCACCGGGATTTCCACAAGGCGATGATCCGCTCCGCCATCAAGGGACTGGACGAGGAGGAGATGGACGCGCTGATGAACTGCCTGACAAAGCTGAACGCCTTCTTCGAGGCGGGGCAGTAAGAAGGGCAGGCCCTGGCTGTTTTCAACCTAGCTGCTGGATGCCGGAGATATCGCTGTCGATGGCCATGGAGTAATTCGTGTAGTAGACCACAAAGCCCGGCTTTGCGCCGCCGGGTTTTTTTACGTGCTTTTTCTGGACGTAATCGATCTCCACTTTGTCCTGCTGGCGGCCTCTGGAGTAGTAGGCGGCGAGCCTGGCGGCCTCTTCAAACGTGCGGTCGGGAAGCTCCTTGCCATCCGTTTTTACGATCACATGGGAGCCGGGCACGCCCTTTGCGTGGAACCACCAGTCGCCGCCGTTTGCAAACTGGAAGGTGAGCTCGTCGTTCTGAAAATTATTCTTCCCGACATAAATGTGAAAGCCGTCGCTGCTGAGGTAGTGAAAGGGCTTGCTGGTAATCTTCTCTTTTTTCGCGCCGCCCTTTCGGCGGATATAACCGCTTTCGGTCAGCTCTTCCTTAATCTGCGCGAGATCTTCCTCTTTCAGCGCGATCTCCAGGGAGGCGGCGACGGACTCCAGGTGGTCGATCTCGGCCCGGACCTCCTTCGTCAGTTCGGAAAGTGCCTCGTAGGTGCGCTTCAGCTTGCCATACCTGTCAAAATATCTCTGGGCGTTTTCCAGGGCGGTCAGGGTGGGATCCAGAGGGATCGTCACCATTTCCGAAGTATAGTAATTCAGGGCCTCCAGGGATTTCGCACCGGGCGGGCACTGGTAGCCGTAGGCGTTTAGGAGTTCCCCGTAGACGCGGTAAGTCTCCCGCTTTTCGGTGTCCCGGATCTGCTGCATCTGCAGGTCGTATTTTTTCAGGTTCCGCTCCAGGGCGGTCTGGACGATCCGGCGAAGGTCCGCGGATTTCTGGTGGATCCTGGTCAGGGCGCTGCGCTGGGCGTAATAATCTTCCAACAGGGAGGACATGTCGGGGAAATAGACCACCCGATTCCCCGGTTCGGCGTCAGAAGAGCTTTGAGCGGCAGGCTCCGGACAAGCGGAGACAGGAGCCTGGGCGTTGGGCTTTGCCCCATAGATGGTTAAAGGAATGGCGGCGTATTCCACTGGCTTTTTCCCCTCCCAGGCCATGTTCGGCACAAAGGTGCCTTCGCGGATGGTTTTCAGAAGATCGGACACCGCCAGAAAGAGCGCCTGATACCCCTCCCTGGTCAGTGCGGCCGTCGGCTGATCCCCGTCCACTCCCGCGCGGAAACAGAGCTCCTGCGCCAGGACGGGGGAGATCCCCGTGAAACTGCCGTAGAGGGCCTTGTAAGCGGGCTTCGGGCAGGAGGCAAGGGCTTTTTGGAAAGTCTCATAATCGCAGGTAAAGAGATCCAGCTTCTCCTGGGTGTTGGGCACAAAATAAGGTTTTCCCGGAAGCGTCTCCCGCACACTGCTGACGGCGGCGGACACATGTTTGATGCTGTCCAGTATGACGTCGTCCTCGTTGATAAAGAGGATGTTGCTGTGCTTTCCCATGATCTCGATGACGAGGGTCTTTCGGCGGAGATCCCCCATCTCGTCCAGGTGTTCCACCTGAATGCGCAGGATGCGCTCCAGGCCGGGCTGGGTGACGCTGAGGATCCTGCCGTTTTGAATATGCTTTCTCAGGAGCATGCAGAAATTGGGGGCCGTCAGGGGGCTGGGCTTGTTGTCCCGGGTCAGATACGCCAGGGGGAGGGAAGCATCCGCAGAGAGTAGAAGCCTCTTCTGACCGTCCCCGGTCTTGACCGTCAGGAGCAGTTCGTCCGTCTCCGGCTGGGCGATCTTGTAGATCCGTCCGCCGGTGAGCTCCCGGTTGAATTCATACGCCAGTTCCGCTATGGTAAGGCCGTCAAATGCCATGGATGATCCCTCCTTCTCGCGCCGCCCCGAGGCGGGCCGCGCCCTTCCGTGCTAAAACAGGAGTGTCTGCGGCTGCTTCAGGATCCTGCGCCGCGGCACACTCCTATCATAATCAAGAATCGGGGAAGTGTCAAATGATTTGAGGTTACCGCTTGGGCGGGTCTTTTCAAAATCGGTCAACGGAGATATAATTTGTTCAAGCAAACGGTCAGCGGAGGTGAGCCATGAACGAAAAATTCTTTTCTCTGCCGCAAGAAAAGCAGCAGACGATCCTCAACGCGGGGTACCGCGTATTTTCTCAAAATTCCTATAAAAACAGTCCCATGAGCGAGATCGCGGCGGAAGCGGGCATCAGCAAATCGCTGCTTTTTCACTACTTTCGGAACAAGAAGGAGCTTTACCTCTTTCTTTGGGACAAATGCGCCGAGCTGACCATAGCGGTTTTGACGCAGTATGGATGCTATGAGCAGGAGGATTTATTTGAGAGCATGGAGCGGGGGATGCGGGCAAAAATGGAAATAATCCGCCAGTATCCCGACATGGCAAATTTTACGATCAAGGCATTTTATGAAAAAGACGAGGAGATCTGCGCCGCCATTCAGGAGAGCTATCACCGATATTTTAACCTGAAAGCGGACAGGACGCGACTGAATCTGAATCCGGCGCAGTTTATCCCGGGCCTGGACATCGCGCAGATGTACCAGGAAATGTACTGGGCGTCGGAAGGCTACCTCTGGGAGATGGTACAGCGCGGAAATGTGGATGTAAAGAAGATGGAGCGGGACTTTACCGGGCTCATAGAGTTTTGGAAAAGTATCTATCTGAGAAAGGGGGAAACTTCATGAACGCCGTTGATATCGATGACCTGACAAAATATTACGGTAAAACCCGGGGCATCGAACAGATCGATCTGACTGTCCGGAAGGGAGATTTCTTTGGTTTTATCGGTCCCAACGGCGCGGGCAAGTCCACCACGATCCGCACACTGTTAGGACTGATCAGGCAAAGCGGAGGCAGGGCCCAGATCTTCGGGCTGGATACGGTAAAGGAGCGGGAGAAGATCCTGGCCCGGGTGGGGTACCTGCCCTCGGAGGTTTCTTTTTATCCCGGTATGCGCGTGAGGGATGTCTTGAAACTGTCCGCCGATCTGCACAGGCGCGACTGCAGGGAAATGGGCGGGCGGTTATGTGAGCGGCTGCAGCTGGACCCGACGCGAAAGGTGGAAGATCTTTCCTTTGGAAACCGCAAGAAAACCGCCATTGTCTGCGCCCTGCAGCAGGAACCGGAACTGCTCATTTTAGATGAACCCACAAGCGGACTTGATCCGCTGATGCAGAGAGAGTTCTTTCAGATCCTGGAGGAGAGGAACAAAGAGGGGACAACCGTCTTTTTGTCAAGCCATATCCTGTCAGAGATCCAGAATCACTGTACCAAAGCTGCCATAATTAAAGAGGGGAAGATCATCACCGAGGGCAGCGTGGCAGAGCTCCTGGGAACGGGGACAAAACGGGTCAGCATCCGCGGATCCGTTGACTGCGGTTCTTTGACCGGCGTGAAGGACTTGCACTGTACGAAGGAAGGCGTGGATTTTCTGTATAGCGGCGATATGAACGCGCTGATGCGGATGGCTTCCAGGGGGGACATTCAGGACATCACCGTCACGGAGCCGGACCTGGAGGAGGTTTTTCTTCACTATTACGAGAGAGGGGGAGCGGAATATGACCATTCTGAAACATGAACTGCGGCAGGGAAAAATCACTTTCCTGATCTGGACGGCAGCGATCGCGCTGCTGCTCATGATCTGTGTCCTGATATTCCCTGAGATGCGGGGAGAGATGGATGCAGTGGGGGAAATGTTTTCCTCCATGGGCAGCTTTACGGCCGCTTTTGGTATGGACCGGCTGAATTTTGGAACGCTGATCGGTTTTTATGCCGTTGAGTGCGGCAATATCCTCGGACTTGGCGGCGCATTTTTTGCCTCGCTGGCCGGCGTCTCCCTTCTGTCAAAAGAGGAAAAAGATAAGACTGCGGAGTTTCTTTTGACCCATCCTGTTTCCAGAGTCCGCGTCGTCACGGAAAAACTTGCGGCACTGCTGCTGCAGATCACAGCGATGAATCTGCTGATCCTCGCGATTTCCCTGTTGTCGATGCATCTGATCGGAGAGGACATTCCCTGGAAAGAGGTCCTGCTGATGCACGGAGCCTATTTTCTGCTCCAGCTTGAATTGGCATGCGTCTGCTTTGGGGTGTCTGCGTTCCTGCGCCGCGGCAGCGCCGGTATCGGCATGGGGCTGGCGGCAATGATGTACTTCCTGAATCTGATCGCCAATATGACGGACCATGCGAAATTTTTGAAGGTCGTCACCCCGTTTGGATATTGTGAGGGCGCGGATATCCTGGCTGATGGGAGGCTGAATACGGGATATGCAGCGGTCGGGATACTGTTCGCCTGCATTGGCGCTGCGGCGGCATATTGGAAATATACCGGAAAGGATATCCATTGATCGATTTCCTGCGATACATTTCAAACTGCGGAAACGCAAGAAGAACTGCGAAAACGCAAGGAAAGTTAGACTTGACAGTTTTTTGCCCCCATGCTATCATGAACATGTTGTTGGATACAGTTGAAACTGTTATGACGCAATGCTCGGGTTCACACATTTCAGAAGGAGGTGGTTAAGATGACAACATTATACGCATGCCTGTCAGATGTCAAATTAACTGCCGTGATTCAGAAGTAAAGGTTTTCGTATTCCCACTTTGCCGTAGTTTTTGCAGCACATCTGATGAGGATGTGCTTTTATTATGCCCTGAAGCATGGTGCATAACGGAAACAATGCGTAAAGAGAGGAAAACGATGCAGCAATTTAAAAGTATTTTACTGGGGTTACATGGTGAGAACAAAGGGATGCTGCGGAAAATCTATGTGGATAAACATGTCCATATAGAAAATTGCAGCAGCAGTGAGCAGCCCATTGAGGACGAAAGAATTTTTTCGTATCATGATCTGTCATTTCGGTTCGTGGGGACGGGCATGCGGCAGCCGGAGCGCATGAATCTTTATATTCTGATACCGCAGAAGGTGTTGGGAATAGGAGATATTCCTTATTCTGTGCCCTGTGAGGATTATCTGCTGCGGATATTATCTCCGCAGATTGCCCGGCTGTCAAAGATCCTGGAAAATGATCGGAAGGATTCCCGTGAGAAGGCGAAATTTGAGAGCCAGACGGTCAATCAACGGATATTGCGGAGAAGCGGTCTTGTCTATGATGAAAACAGGCAGGTGTTTACGCTGCGCATCCTGTTCAGAATGCCGCTCATCAACGGAACGACCATAAATGCCAAAAGCGGATGGAAGGCCGTGCGCAGCCTTCTGGAGACGGTGGAACTGGTATTGCGGGATTTTGACAGGGAGGCGTTGAAACGCCATCTGCAAACCTGGCAATATCAGACAGAAATACGGAAATGGTTGTCTGAAAATGACAAGATTGCATTCATTGCCAATGAAAGCATCCTGCCGAGACAGGACGGGTCGGATCTGCCTATGGGGAATGCGGTTCCCTTTGCCTCTCCTTCCGATCTGGAGGCAACGATTCCTTTTTCGGACGGAAGCAGGATCAGCGGAATGGCGCTTTCCCCTGGGGTGACAGTCATAACGGGAGGAGGTTATTCGGGGAAAAGCACACTTTTAGATGCGCTGGAAACTGGGATCTATCACCATGTTCCGGGCGATGGCAGAGAGTATGTCCTGTCATGTTCGGACAGTATGAAGATCTATGCGGAGGACGGCAGGCCCGTCCATGAAATGGATCTGTCGCTCTTTTTCCGGGAACTGTCCCCCGAGTTATCTTTTCGGCGCTTTTCTACGTCCTGTGCCAGTGGCAGCGTGTCCCAGGCGGCAAATATTCTGGAGGCGATCTATGCCGGGTGCGGTCTTTTGCTGATCGATGAAGATTCCAGCGCTACGAATTTTATGATTCGTGACGCGCTGATCCGCAGACTGGTGCAAAAGGAGCCGATCATTCCGTTCACGGATCGGGTTCGGGCTATCTATGAACAGCTTGGGATTTCCACGATCCTGGTGATAGGTGGGAGCGGTGAATATCTGCAGCATGCGGATCTGTGCCTGTTGATGGAGGATTACCGCATTCAAAATGTGACCGGACTGGCAGGAGAGCTGGTGGAAGTTACGCGGGGACGGGAACCCGGTTTCCAGGAGCCATTATCTCTGATCAATCACCGTTATTTCAAGCGGCCTGAATCCGCATTGCCTTTTTACATCGGTCAGAGCGTGTCTGTGGACAAGGCACATTATATTCAGATTGACGGTTACACCAGTGATGTAAGCCGGCTGACAGCTCTCGTTTCGGAGGAACAGTTTCAAACGGCGGCATACTTGTTAGAGTGCTGGATGAACAATTGCACGGAGGATGACAGCGAGTGTCTCCGGGCAGCGTCAGAGTTGACGGAACTTTTATTTCAGCCGGAGATTGCGGAAGAAATACAGGCGGACAACTATGCGTTTCCATTGTGGCTGGAAGAAATCCGTCCGATGGATCTGCTTGCCGCTCTGTTCCGAATGAGGGGAGTGACCATTTTCGGCTGACGAGCGGATTTAGTTCAAGAAAACTGAGGAAACTCAAGGATAGAACCGTCGGCACAAACGGGCGTTTCCGTTACAATATGTCATATTGACTGGTAAATAGTTTCGCAGTCATCAAATTACTTTTATTACACTAATAGGGAGAGAGAGAATGATTAAATACAGGGAATTGAAGCAAGCCATAACCCATGATGGACAGAGATATTTGAACGGAAAGCCGGTGTCTTTTTTGCTTTCCTATTGGAATGAAGAGTATTCCTACTCTGAAAATGTTTCTTTTAAGATCAAACCGATTACTTTTAAAGTGCCTACGAATGTGGTCATGTATATTGCATTTAACGCGGAACCGTTTGGCTTTGATAAGGATGATATCTGCGAAAATAAGGCTTTTTATGAAGACATTCTTTTGAGGCATTTTTATCCTGTAATGAGTGCATTAAATGAAGAATTTTCCGCCGTTAATAAACTGGACAGACTATATACCAAAATTGCGTGTGAAAAGCCTGATCACAGGATCATTCGCAGAAGTGGACTTCTCTATAAACAAAATGAAAATATGTTTGTGCTTAAATTGTTCGTATTATTTCCTTCCGGATCCGGTGTATCCATTATGGGAAACAGAATTGCAAAGATGCTCGGAGCCATACTGAAGAGCATCGAAGACAGTTATTTTCTAATAGATAAAGATGTGATCAGAGAACGCCTGATTGTATACAAGAAACAAAAGGCAATCAGGGAGTATTGTAGAGAAAATGATTATAAGGCATTTGTCGCCAACGGCAGTATTCTTCCCAGAAATGGGGATTCCCAGGAGCCGCTGGAAAGCGCCATTCCATTTCAAAGCCCTGCTTCTCTGCAAAGAGCGATACGGATGCCCGACGGTACAGAGATGGTCGGCATGGTGATCCCGAGGGGGATCACGGTTATCACCGGAGCGGGTTTTTCGGGAAAGACGACTTTGCTTGAGGCCGTGCAATGTGGAATTTACAATTATATTCCGGGAGATGGAAGGGAATTCATCATCGCGGACGGAAGTCTTATGACTACAAATGCCGAGGACGGAAGGTTTGTCGGGAGAGAGGATATTTCACTTTTTTTCAAAAGTATTCCTTTTCAGGATGTACATCATTTTTCCACCAGCCATGCGAGTGGGAGCGTGTCGCAGGCCGCGAATGTCTGTGAAGCCATCTATGCAGGAAGTCATTTGCTGACGATCGATGAGGACAAGAGTGCGACAAACTTCATGATACGTGATGAGCTTATGAGGCGGATTGTGAAGAATGAGATCATTATACCGTTTACGGATCGCATTCAGGCTATTTGCCGCCAAAAAGATGTTTCTGTCATTCTTGTCATTGGCGGATCAAGCGAATACCTGAAAATTGCAGATACCGTCATCCTGATGGATGAGTATGTACCTCAGGACATCAGCGGGGAAATAAATAACACGATTGAAAAAGTAACGATACAGGATGAAATTTTTGTTGCTGATGAGGAAAAGAGAATTGTCCATCAGGGAGATTCTATGGAGGCCCTGTTTATGAAAACCGTCTGCACGGAAGACAGCAAAAAAGCGGTATGCGGTAAGTATGTTTCAGATCTTACCATGGTCCCGTCCGTTGAAACAAGTGAGCAGTTACAGACAGTCGCATGTGCCATGAGAAAACTTTTGTCAAATATGGAAAATGAATCGGAAGATTTGGCCGATTTTGCAGATCGTTTTCAACAACAGCTATTTGAAATTCTCTCTGATGAAATGCAGCATACGGAAACTGCATATCGTGAATGGTGGTTGGATGAAGTCAGAAAGGAGGACCTCTTGATGGGACTTTTGCGAATGAGGGGTATTCGTTTTGACTAATGGAATTTTAAAAGCGAATTTCTGGAGCAAAAGTTTTGAAAATCCTTACTCAAAATGTCAAGACATTCCCAAAGCCTTCTGTTATACTAAAGTTACGATCGATCGGTTTTAGCAATAGCTTTTCCGCTTTGTCAATCAAATTTCCGTGCGGGACTATCTGATCCGCCGAAGAATGACGAAGGCGGCGAGGCTCCTGGTGGAATGTCCTGAAGTCAGTATTCTGGAAGTGGCATTAAAGTTTGGCTATTCCAGTCATGAGGCTTTTACCCGGGCGTTCCGTCAGATCTGGAACTGTTCACCTTCCAAATTTCGGGCAAACAACCGGGCTTTGGAACTTTTTCCCAGGCTTAACACGCCTCTGGAGTCAGGAGATGTATATATGAAGAGTAAAATGAAGTTTGATATTAGTGAGTTATATGATATTTTTCAGAGCAGGAAAAATTGTTATTTTGTCTGCTGCGATATCAGAAATCTGATCGTCATCAACGATATCGCTTTTAAGGCCGGGGATCTGGCGATCCTGGAAACGATGCAGCGGATGGCAGACGCGACGGGAGAAGACGACATTTTGTTTCGGATCGGCGGCGATGAGTTCGCGCTTCTCACCGCAAAGGAGGATGAAGAGTACGCCAAGGGAATCGCCCGGGACATTCTTGCGCACAACGGCGAGTGTATAGACTATGAGGGCCGGAAGATCCCCTTGAAGAACTATTGCACGGTGCTCAGGCTGGGTGAAAAGACCATGCGCTACAGCGAACTGTTCACCAGTCTTCAGACTGCGCTGACGGAAGCAAAGTGGTAGGAGAGTAAGAAAAATTGAAAATCGGAGCAAGGGACTGTCCAATGCGGCAGTCCCTTCTTTTATGGGGCTCGTCAGCTCGGCTTTGCGAATGGCATCGGCTGAACGGATGCATTTGTTGAGACAAGGCCGGATTCCGAATTGAAATAAAATCCAAAATATGTTAGAATGACGTTGCGGGAGATGAGTAAAAAGGCGTGGCATTTTGCCGGACGGCGGGAGGGCAGTTTGGGTTTGTTTTCCCGGCGGAATGGGAGAGGCGGCATGGAGAGGATGAAGCGGGAGGCCGCGGACGATTTTCAGCGTAATGTGAAAAAGCTCGGGGAGCTCTTTCCTTCCTGTGTCAGGGAGGGAAAAAACAGGCGGGGCGAAACGATCCGGGAAATCGACCTCCGGGAGCTTAAGAGGCTTTTGGGGGAGGGCGCGGTCTGGGACGAAAGGTATGAGTTTACCTGGCCCGGGAAGCGGGAAGCGCTTCTGGAAGCGGAGAGCCCTGCGGCAAAGGTCTTGCGGCCGTCGCCGGAGGAATCCCTGGAGTGGGACGTCACGAAAAATCTCTACATAGAGGGAGACAGTCTGGACGCCTTAAAGCTTTTGAAGGAAAGGTACCGGAACGCCGTCAAGGTCATGTATATCGATCCGCCCTACAATACGGGAAAGAATTTTGTCTATTCGGATGACTTTAAGAGTTCCGAAAAAAAGGGCGGGACGGATAGGGAGACGGCCGAGGGGGAGAGAAACCATCTCTCCCGGGAGGCGGACGCAGGGGGCAGGCTGCATGCCGGATGGTGCAGCATGATCCTTTCGAGGCTGGCGGCGGCAAGGGAGCTGCTGCGGGAAGACGGCGTGATCTTTATCAGCATAGACGACTGCGAGCAGGAGAATCTGAAAAAGATCTGCGGAGAGGTTTTCGGGGAGAAAAATTATGTCAATACTTTTATCTGGAACTGTTCCACGGCGGGGGGGATCCGGCCCCGCTTTGCCAGCAGGACCCATGAGTATGTCTACTGCTACGCAAAGGACAGGACGAAGCTGAAGCCTTTCCGGGCGCCCCTGTCCGGCGGGGCGGTAAAAATGTATAACCGCAGGGACGAAAAAGGGCGGTTATACCGGGATAAGGATTTTGTCTTTAAGAATAAATCCAGAAATCGGAACCAGAGGTATGAGATCCTCTGTCCGGACGGGGAGCGGGTTCTCCCGAAAGAGGGGTACATTTACCGCTATGTCCGGGAGCGGTTTGAACAGGCGCTGGGGGAGGGGCTTGTGACGTTTAAGCGCACGGAGAACGGCCCCCTGGAGACCCCGGAGGGGGAACAGGCCCACTGGAATATATATATCAAAAAGTATCTGGGAGACGCCACGGGAGCGCCTTCCACCCTCCTGCCGAGGGAGTGGGTGAGTCTCTATAACGGAGGGACCCAGTGCGTGCAGGAATTATTCGACGGCGCAAGGGTTTTTGAAAACGTAAAGCCGGTCAGCCTGATCCGGTATCTGGTCGAGATGGTGGCGGAGGACGGGGATATCGTGATGGATTTCTTTTCGGGCTCGGCATCCACGGCCCATGCGGTGATGCAGACGGCAGTGGAAAAGAAGCTGGATCTGCACTTTATCATGATCCAGCTCCCGGAAGAATGCGGTGAAGAGAGCGAGGCCTGCCGGGCCGGGTTTTCTACGATCTGCGAGATCGGAAAGGAGAGGATCCGCCGGGCGGCGGAGAGGCTCGGAAAGGAAGCGGGGAACCGGAGAAGAGACCTCGGCTTTCGGGTCTATCGGGTGGAGGATCCCGGCGGCCCGGAGAAACATGACCGGCCCGGAGAAAGGGAACTGTCGGAGCCTGAAGAAATGTGATCGGCTCTGTGAAGGGGAGCAATGAGCCCTGCGCCGGAGGGCGGCAGCTTTCAGGCATGGAAACATAGGGATGGAGAGGAACAGCATATGAAGGAAGAATTACAGCAGGTAGTGGAGCAGGTCTGTCAGGTGATCAAGGGGAAGGATGACGTGATACGGAAAGTCCTCGGGGCGATCCTGGCGGGAGGGCACGTTCTCCTGGAGGACATCCCGGGGCTGGGGAAGACGACGCTTGCAATGGCCATGGGAAAGGCGATGGAGCTGGAGTATCACAGGATGCAGTTTACGCCGGACGTGCTTCCCAGCGATATCGTGGGCTTTACCATGTATAACAGCGCCCAGAATTCTTTTGAGTATAAAAAAGGGGCGGTCTTCTGCAATCTCTTTCTGGCGGACGAGCTGAACCGCACTTCCTCAAAGACCCAGTCGGCGCTGCTGGAGGTCATGGAGGAGAGCCGGGTCACGGTGGACGGGGTGACCTATCCCCTGCCGGAGCCTTTTACCGTTGTGGCCACGGAGAATCCCTACGGCTCCTCCGGAACCCAGATGCTGCCGGAGTCCCAGCTGGACCGCTTCCTGATCTGTCTGACCATGGGATACCCCTCCCATAAGGCGGCGCTGGAAATCTTAAGAGAGAGTTCAGAGAGGGGATTGGATAAGGTAAAGCCGGTGCTGACGGTCCAGAGGCTCATGGAGTTTCGGGAGCAGGCGCGGACGCTCCACGCTTCGGACAGCATCCAGGAATATATCGTAAACCTGACGGAGGAGACCCGGCGGGATCCCCGGATCGCGCTGGGCGTCAGTCCCCGGGGAAGTATCGCGCTGCTCCGCATGGCGAGGGCGATGGCGCTGATCCGGGGCGGGGAGTATGTGATCCCGGAGGACGTGCTGGCTGTGATCCAGGAAACCTGGAGCCACAGGATCCATCTGAGCGCTTCCGCCAGGGCGGAGGGAGCCAGTGTCTCCGGGCTGATCCGGGAGATCACGGAAAGGATACAGGCGGTCTGATGAAAAAGCCGAAACTCTGCGCGGGAGGGCTCCTGAGGTATATCGTCCTCTTCGGCGCGCTCTTTGCGCTGTGGTTTTTCTTCCGCAGCTATATATTTTTCCTGATGCTGGGACTTCTTTTACTTGCCACGGTGGTCTCTGTCTGGGCGCTCCTCTCCAACTGGAAGGGATTGTCCGCGGAGGCGGAGCTTCCGGCAAACAGGATCGGCAGGCACAACCCGGTCAGAATGAAGATCTGCGTCAAAAACTCGAACCGGTTCCTGCCCTTTTTTCTGGGAATCCGGTTCCGGGTCGTCAATCTCTTTACGGAAGCCGTTTTGGAGGACCGGGAAGTGCTTTGGGCAGGCCCGGGCCGGACGCTGGCGGTGGAGAGGGACCTGACCAGTCATCATCTGGGGCGCCTGGAGGTGCAGATCACGGGGATGGTGATCTACGACTGGCTGCATCTGCTGAAAATAGAGAGCGGCCGCTTTCAGAACGGCGGCGTCACTGTGGGCGGGGGAATGCAGGAACCCGGGGAGGAAGAACTGGCCTCCTGGGTAGAGGGCTTTCCAAAGGAGAACGAGCTGAAAAAGCGGGGGACGGACATCAATCCGGACTATGAGGTCCGGGAGTATATCCCCGGGGACGACTTAAAGAGCATCCACTGGAAACTGACGGCAAAGCAGGGAAAGACCATGGTGCGGGAGAGGCTGGCGGCGGGCAGGGACAAGATCAACATGCTTCTGCCCCTCACCGGGGAGGAAGAAGAAAACGACGGGCTGATGGAGGCCCTGCAGGGTCTTGGCCAGCTATTGCTGGACAAGGGATATCCCATCCGGCTCTGCTGGCTGGGAAAGGGCGACGGCCTTCTCTGCCGCTATCTGGCGGAGCCGGGGGAATTGGAGAACGCCCTGGAGGAGATCCTCAGCGGCAGCGGAAAGAAGGATCCGGGCCTAGCCAGGGAGCGGATGGAGGAAGAGTTCCCCGGGGAGGCATATATCGCGGTGCGGAATGGAGCGTATAAGGGTGAATATATTCAGTAGAAAAAAGGCAGAAAAGCCCGCACAGATGGAGATGACGGAGCCCCGGCGGAGCCTGATTGAAATTTTGGCTCAGTATGATCTCGGGGCGATGCTATCCAAATCGCTGTTCCTTTTCCTGCTTTGTTACGGGTCGGTAGGAGGATTTCTTTCCGCCTATGACATGGATTACAACAAAATACTGTGTATCCTATTTTTGGCGCTTCTGTCCGTTCTGATGGGATTTCTGTACGAGCTGGGAATCAAATGGGTCACTAATCTGGCGATGATCGTGATATTCGTTGTCTATGCCCTCATTGCGGTGGAGATGTTCTGGATCTTAAACAGCGGCGCTTACGCGGTGATCAATAAGATGTATGAAGTGGCCAGGGCTTATCTCGGCGTCACAGGCGGAAACGCGTACAGCCTGCGGATTCAGGATGCTCATCTTACGGTGACTTCCATTGCCATATTTGTGGGGGCGGTGGAGATCATCCTGGTGGGGATCCGGACTCAGTACAAGGCCGGATTTCTCGGTACCTTCCTGATAACTTTTACCCTGTATCTGATCCCGCTGTATTTCGACAGGACGCCGGACCGTCTGGAAACCTTTTGTCTCCTTTCCGGCTACGCGACGCTGTTTCTCATACAGTGCGGCGGCAGCAGGAAACATATCTCCGGCCAGATGCGGAGGGCGCTTCCCCTGGGCATCGCGCTGTCGGCGGCGATAACTATTCTGATAGGCGCACTGCTTCCACAGAGGGAGTACCGGGTCCTGGTGCCGAAGAATCCGCAGAAAGACGCTACGGAAGAGACTGCCGCCGTTTTCGCACAGTACGGTATGCTGGCGTTTATGCGGAACGCGTCCGGGGGCGGGGTAAGCGGAGGAAAACTGTCCAACAACGCCGCGCTGATGCCACAGTATAAGACGGATCTCACCGTGCGCTTTGCGCCGTACAGTATGGAGCCCTTGTATCTGAAGGCATTTGCAGGCCTTGACTATCTGGGGGACAGATGGCGGGACGTCCGGGAGGTATTCCCTGAGGCGGATGCGATGCTCGCCGGGACTGCCTCCCCGGCCTCCTCCGTCGTGATCAATCGGAAGGAGTGGTTCGTAAGCGATCCCGGGGTACAGGGCAAGGGCGTTATGGAGGTGGTGAACGTGGACGCCTCCGAGGATTTTGATTACAGGCCCTACTATACTGACGATGCGGCTACAGTCCAGATAGGAGACACCTCCATCTACACCTATTACCCGGCGGTGAGCGACGTGTTGATCTTGGACGAGGAGCCGGACGAGAGATATCTTCGGGTGCCGCAAAATTGTTACCGGGCGGTGGAGAAGACCTGTGAGGAGGCCGGATTCTCCGGGACGCCGGAAGAGATTGCCCGGCAGATCGTCAATTATTTTGCGGAGAATTTTACCTACACGCTGCGACCGGGCTTTTATTTTGGCTCCCAGGATTACATCAGCTATTTCCTGACCCGGAACAAAAAGGGGTATTGCAGCCATTTTGCCTCGGCGGGAACCATGCTCTTCCGATACATGGGGATCCCGGCCCGCTATGTGGAGGGGTACGCGCTGTCATACGCCGACATGGCGCTGGACGGACGACTCCTGGAAGATGAGAAGTATGAGGATTATTACAGCGGGTATTCCCCGTTGGGAGATACGGCGCTGGTAGAGGTGGACATCTCCGACGCCCAGGCCCATGCCTGGGTGGAAATCTATATCGAGGGGAAGGGCTGGGTAGTAGTGGATCCCACTCCCGCCGCCGGGGAGGAAGAAGACGTGGGATCTTTCTGGGAGAATTTTGGGATCACGAACGGTCCGGACGGAGGGGAAGACTCCGGGCAGGACGGACTGACCGATTATCTGGGCGATGCGCTGGAGAGCAGCGCGCCGTTCCTGTTGATCGCAATGGCTGCGGCGGGCTTATGCTTCCTGGGGAAAAAGGCGCTGAAAAAGGAGCGTGAGAGAAGGCTTCCCGAGAGGGAGCGGGCGAAGCTGGAATACCGGAGGATGACGGAGGGGCTCTCCGAAAGAGAGCCGGAGTTTGCCGCCCTGACCACGCCGGCCCAGGAACTGGCCTGGATCCGGGAACATTTCGGCGCGGAGATCCCGGAGGGGTTGGAAGACCGATTGTATCGAGCTTTCTTCGCGCCGGAAGGGCAGCAGGATTACCAGGCGCTGCGGCTGGAGCTGGCAGGGCTTCGCCGCCGGACGCGGAAGGGAGCCGCGAAGCGGCGGAAAGGGAAAGCCTTATGATCCGGATTGACGGGACGATCTCTTATATCGAATCCACCAGCGACCCGCTTTCCGCCGAGGTAGGCGTGATCCGCGGAAGGGAAAAGATCTGGCTTTACGACGTGGGAAACAGCGGGGAATCCAGGGAGGAGATCCGAAACCTGATCCCGCCCGCGCAGGGTATCGGCGGGAGGCAGGCTCCCTCGTTTTCAGCCGTCTCCGCGCTGCCTTGCAGCGTGGTGCTTTCGCATTTCCATCCGGACCACGTCGGAAATTTATCCGGCCTGCCGGATCCCCTGGAACTGTATGTCGGCGCAAACACTTGGAAATACACGAAAAAGGGGATGACGGTGACGGAGGATCTCTATCTGGAGGACGGCTGCGCGCTGCACCTGTTTCCCCTGCCGTCCACTCACGCAAAGGGTTCCCTCGGGCTGGAGGTGGACGGAGAATATGCCTTCCTGGGGGACGGCCTCTACCCGGGCAGAAAGGGCGGCAGGGCGGTTTATAACGCGCAGCTCTTAAGGGAGGCAATCGACGTCTTGAAATCCTTGAAGGCCCATACTTTCCTGTTAAGCCATCGGAAGCCCTTTGCTCTCGGCAGGGAGGAGACGCTTCGGGAGCTGGAGGAAATCTATTCCCGGAGAGAGGCGGGTCAGCCATATATCGAGGCCGGAGGCGCAGAGGGCGCGGATCCGCCGGAAAAGATAAAGTAAAAAATAGAAAAAGGATTTTGCAAAAAAATGCCGAATATTCAATAATGACCGCTGTACACGCCGGAGCGCTGGCATCTCAGCCGCCGGCTCGGAAACGGCCCAAAAGGACGGATACAGGGAAGTCTCAGAAAAACCTCAGAAGAAAACAGGGAGAATCACATGACGGAGAAGGATTTCAATCAACATTCCAGAGTGAAGGCGGACGAGGGACCCAGCGAGGAAGATCTGGCGAAGCTGGAGCGGGAGGAAGAGCGATACGAGGAAGAAGATTCTAAGATTTTGGGTTATCAGGATGGGGATGAAGAGAGCGACAAGTCCCTGGAGGATATTTTTCTGATCGACGGCGTGAAAACCTATCTTCTCGACATTGGAAAGTATTCGCTGCTCTCTGCCGAGCAGGAACAGGAAATTGCAAAAAGGATCGCGGAAGAGGGAAGCAAAGAGGCAAAAGATGAGCTTGCCAATGCGAACCTCCGCCTGGTTGTCTGCATTGCAAAGCGGTATGTAAACCGTGGCATGGCTTTCCTGGATCTGGTTCAGGAGGGGAATTTGGGACTCCTCAAAGCGATCGATAAATTTGACTATACCAAAGGTTATAAATTTTCCACCTACGCCACATGGTGGATCCGGCAGTCCATCTCCCGGTCCATCGCGGATCACGGCAGGCTGATCCGGCTGCCGGTCCATCTGGTGGATACCCTGAACAAGATTAACAAAGCGGAAAAAATGTTGACTGCGGAATTGGGAAGGACCCCTACTCTGGAGGAAATTGCGGAGAAGACGGGACTTTCTGTGGAAAAGGTGACGGAGTCCCTGAAACTCCAGGATGCGAAATCCCTGGATAGCCCGGTGGGGGATGAGGAGGACACGAAACTGGAGGACTTTATCGAGGATAAGGTGACCCTGAACCCTTATGAGCAGGTGGCAAACATCATGCTGAAGGATTCCGTGGACAAACTCCTGTGTTCTCTCTCGGAGAGGGAGGAATTTGTGATCCGGGAGAGATTCGGCTTAAACGACGGCATTCCCCACACTCTGGAAGAGGTGGGCGTGAAACTCAAAGTCACCAGGGAGCGAATCCGGCAGATTGAGGCGAAAGCCATGAAAAAGCTGAACATCCAGGCGAGAAAGGCGAGACTGAAGGACTATGTGTGAACTTCGGCGAGCAGTCGCAGGGCGATTCAGGGCTTGACGAGTCCGGCGGCTTAGAATATAATAAAAAGGAGTATGCGGAATGGCATGCCCTTACAATTTCCGGGAGAGGAACAGAATATGATCAAGAGCATGACCGGCTTCGGCAGGTGTGAGATCACAGAAAACAACAGGAAGTTTACCGTTGAGATGAAGGCGGTTAACCACCGCTATCTGGACATTATTGTGAAGATGCCAAAGAAGCTGAATTTCTTTGAAGCGGCGATCCGCAGCGAGCTGAAGAATTATATGTCCAGAGGCAAAGTGGATCTTTTTATCACTTACGAAGATCTCTCCGAGGGGTCGGTCGGCGTCCGTTACAATAAGGAACTGGCGGCGGAATATCTGAAGTATCTCAATGAGATGCGCCAGGATTTTGGCCTGGAGGACGACATCCGGGTTTCCACGCTCTCGAAACTCCCCGACGTTCTGACGATGGAGGAGGAAGACGGCAGCGAGGAAGAACTCTGGCTGGAGCTGAAGAAGGCCTTGGACGGGGCGGCGGAGCTGTTTGTGGAGAGCCGGATCTCCGAGGGGGAACACCTGAAGAAGGATCTGCTGGAAAAGCTGGACGGCATGCTGAAACTGGTGGATTTTATCTCCGAGCGCAGTCCGCAGATCATTGCAGAGTACAGCCAGAAGCTCCGGGATAAGGTTGTGGAAATGCTGGGCGACAACACGGTGGACGAGGGACGGCTGATCACGGAGGTGACCATTTTTGCGGATAAGGTCTGTGTGGATGAAGAGCTGGTCCGCCTGCGCAGTCATATTGAGTCCATGAAGAGCGCCTTGACCGAGGGCGGGAGTATCGGCAGAAAGCTGGATTTTATTGCCCAGGAGATGAACCGCGAGGCGAACACCATTTTGTCAAAGTCCAATGACCTGGAGATCTCCAACTGTGGGATCGAGCTGAAGACAGAGATCGAAAAAGTGAGGGAACAGATCCAGAATATAGAATAGCGAGGGTGAACCGTATGGATAGGAAAGGCGTTTTGACGGTCATATCCGGATTCTCGGGAGCGGGGAAAGGAACCCTGGTAAAGAAACTGCTGCAGGATTACGATAACTTCGCGCTGTCTGTCTCCATGACGACCAGAAAACCCCGGCCGGGGGAAAAAGACGGCGTGGAATATTTCTTTGTGGACCAGGATGAATTTGAAAAAAAGATCGAAGAGAATGGGCTGATCGAATACGCCCGGTACTGTGACCATTATTACGGGACCCCCAGGAGTTACGTGGAACAGCAGCTTGCGGCGGGCAGGGACGTGATCCTGGAGATCGAGATCCAGGGAGCGCTCCAGGTGAAAAAGAAGTTTCCCGAGGCGCTGCTGCTTTTTGTGACGCCTCCCAGCGCGGCGGTCCTGAAGCAGCGTCTTGAGGGGAGGGGGACCGAGACCGGCGATGTGATCGCGAAGCGTCTCGCCCGGGCTTACGAGGAATCAGAAGGCATGGACGCCTATGATTATATAGTTGTGAACGACGATCTGGAACTTTGCGTAAGGCAGCTGCACGGCATGATCGAGGCGGCCCGCAGCGAACCTGTGAGACAGAGCGGATTTATCAGGGAGATCAGAGAGGAACTGAAAGGTTTCAGGGAAGGAGCAGAATAATTATGTTACATCCGTCTTATACCGATTTGTTAAAAGTAGTGAACAGCGAAGTGGAGCCGGGAGAGACCCCGGTGGTCAACAGCCGATATTCCATCGTAATGGCTACCGCCAAGAGGGCGCGCCAGATTATCGCCGGGGATGAACCTCTGGTGGATGAGCCGGGGAAGAAACCCCTTTCCATTGCCGTGGACGAGCTGAACGAGGGGAAGATCAAGATCCTCGGCGACGAGGAGACTGTTCCCGCGGCGGGTTCCGGTGAGAACGGCACGACGCAGGCATAAGGCAAAACAGAGCCGGGGACTGATGCCCCGGCTGTTTTTTCCGCGCGGCGTCTGGCCGAAAAAGTGCAGGGATCCCCTGGGGGAGCCGGAAGATCGGTTCCGCGTCACCCGGGCGGATTGAGGAAACGGAAGAGGAACAGGGATTGAAGATATTGTTTGTGTCACTGGGATGTGACAAAAATTTAGTGGACACCGAGATGATGCTGGGGATGCTGGAGAAGAAGGGCTATTCCTTCACCGACGACGAGGCGGAGGCCGAGGCAGTCATCGTCAACACCTGCTGCTTTATCGGCGACGCAAAGGAAGAGAGCATCAACACGCTTCTGGAGTTCGCGGAGCGGCGAAAGGAAGGCGGCCTGAAGGCTCTGATCGCCTGCGGGTGCCTTGCCCAGCGCTACCGGGAGGAGATCCAGAAGGAGATCCCCCAGGTGGACGCCATCGTAGGCACGAACGCCATCGAGGAAATTGCGGCGGCATTGGAGGAAACCTTACAGGGCGGCGCCAGGAACCACTACCGGGACCTGGATCTGGCTCCGGCGGCGGGATACCCGCAGATCGTCACCACGGGGGGACACTACGCGTACCTGAAAATTTCAGAAGGATGCGACAAACACTGTACCTATTGTGTGATCCCTAAGGTACGGGGGCGTTACCGCAGTATTCCCATGGAGACCCTGCTGGCCCAGGCGGAGGATCTGGCGGAAAAGGGCGTGAAGGAGCTGATCCTGGTGGCCCAGGAGACGACGCTGTACGGGGTGGATCTCTATGGAAAGAAGACCCTGCCGGAGCTTTTGCGGAAACTGGCGGAGATCCCCGGGCTTTACTGGATCCGGGTCCTGTACTGTTACCCTGAGGAGATTACGGAGGAACTGATCGAGACCATTGCGTCGGAACCCAGGATCTGCCATTATCTGGACATTCCCATCCAGCACGCTTCCGACAGGATCCTGAAGAGGATGGGGAGAAAGACGGACCAGGCGTCCCTGCGGGAGATCATCAAAAAGCTGCGGGAGAGGATCCCGGACATCTGCCTCAGGACGACGCTGATCAGCGGATTCCCGGGGGAGACCCAGGAAGACTATGAAGAACTATATAATTTTGTGGACGAAATGGAGTTTGACCGGCTGGGGGTATTTCCGTATTCCCAGGAGGAAGATACGCCGGCGGCGGAGATGGCGGACCAGGTCCCGGAGGAAGTCAAGCTCTTCCGCAGGGATGAACTGATGGAGCTGCAGCAGGAGATCGCCTTTGAGAAGGCCCAGGATATGGTGGGCAGGGTTCTCACGGTGATGATCGAGGGAAAGATCGCGGAGGAGGACGCCTATGTGGCAAGGACCTACCGGGATGCGCCGGATGTGGACGGTTATCTGTTCCTGAACGCCTCGGCGGAACTGATGACAGGGGATCTGGTAAAGGTACTTGTGACGGACGCAAACGAATATGATCTGATCGGAGAGATATATCATGAGTGAAAACACAGAAAACAAAAAGAATAAGATGAACCTGCCGAATAAACTGACGATTTTCCGGGTGATTCTGATTCTGCCCTTCGTCCTGCTGCTTCTGGGAAGCTATGAGCAGTGGAGGTGGTTTTCCGCCCTCTTTGGAGATCCGGACGGGGCAGTGCCGGAGTATCTGGCGCTCCTTGTCTTTGTCATCGCCAGCCTGACGGACCTTTTGGACGGCAAGATCGCCAGAAAATATAACCTGGTGACCAATTTCGGAAAGTTTATGGACCCGCTGGCGGATAAATTGCTGGTATGCGCCGCCCTGATCGTCCTGGTGGAGATGAAAAGGATCCCCTCCTGGATCGTGGTGATCATCATCAGCCGGGAGTTTGTCATCAGCGGTTTCCGGCTGATCGCCGCGGATAAGGGACAGGTGATCGCCGCGAATTACTGGGGCAAGTTCAAGACGACCTTCCAGATGGTCATGATCTGCATGATGATCGTAGAGGACGCGCCCTTCCTGAGAGGCAATGTCTTTGCGTTCCTGACGGATCTTGTGATGTGGATCGCGCTGGCCCTGACCGTGATCTCTCTTGTGGATTACATCGCAAAGAATAAGTCCGTTATGAGCGATACGAAATAAGGGTGGAAAGATACATAAGGTAAGCGGCCCGGAAGAAAGCCTTTTGGCGGGATGCCTGGGGGAAAGAAGCCGGGGGCCTGGGAACAGGCAGAGGTATACATAAGGTATGCGGCCGGAGCAGGGCTGCGGCGGAATGGAGGAAATATGGTTTCAGAGATCATCTGTGTGGGAACGGAACTGCTGAGGGGGAACGTCGTCAATACCAATGCCGCGTTTCTGGCAAGGGAGCTGGCCGGCTTGGGAATCGACTGCGTTTATCAGACGGTTGTGGGAGATGAGAGGGAAACTATTTTAGAAGCGCTCAGGGCCGCGTCAAAGCGGGCGGACCTGCTGGTCCTTTCCGGGGGGCTTGGCCCCACGAAGGACGATCTGACCAGGGAGACGGCGGCGGAGTTCGCGGGAAAGAAACTGGTGGAAGACGAGAGGAGCCGCAAGCTCATCAAGGAATATTTTGACAGGCGGGGCATAAAGCCGGCGGACAACAACTGGAAACAGGCCATGATCCCGGAGGGCAGCAGGGTTTTTGACAATCACAACGGCACGGCGCCGGGCATGGCCCTGGAGACGAAAAACTGCCGGATCGTGCTTCTGCCGGGTCCCCCGGAGGAACTGCAGCTCATGTTCCGGGAGAGCGTGGAGCCTTACCTGAAGGAATTTGTCGCAGGCGTCATTCTCTCCCAGACGGTGAAGACCGTGGGAAAGCCGGAAAGCCTTGTGGAGAAAGAGATCCTCGGCCTGATCGACAGGCAGGAGAACCCGTCGGTCGCCACTTATGCGCAGGACGGGGAAGTGCACATCCGGGTTACCGCCCGGGCGGAATCCCGGAAAGAGGCGAACAAGCTGATCAAGCCCATCGTGAAAGAGCTGAAGAATCAGTTTGGCGACGAGATCTACACCACGGAGGATGACGTCACGCTGGAGAGGGCCCTGGCGGATCTCCTTCTGGACCAGGACATGACGATCTCCTGCGCGGAGTCCTGTACCGGCGGGCTTTTGTCCGCGGCGCTGGTCAACGTGCCGGGAATCTCGGAGCTTTTCAAGGCCGGGCTGGTGACCTATTCCAACAAGGCAAAGAGGCGGCTCCTGGGAGTCAAGAAGAGCACGCTGCAGAAGTATGGCGCCGTGAGCAGGCAGACGGCGGAAGAGATGGTGAAAGGGCTGCTGGCGGATTCCAGGACGGACGTGGGCATCTCCGTCACAGGCATCGCCGGGCCGGACGGCGGCACGAAGGAAAAGCCCGTGGGACTGGTGTACATCGGGTGCAGCGTAAAGGGAAAGGTCACCGTGCAGGAGTGTCATTTTGCGGGCAGCCGGGAGAAGATCCGGCGTTCCTCGGTGACGGCGGCGCTGATGCTTGCGAGACGGTGCGTCCTGGAGTATGTGAGCAAAGTGACATTCGGAAAATAAATGGGGCTTTCTTAAAAAATTATAAAATGTACCATACAGCTTGTGCAAACAGGGAAAGTATGGTACATTTTTCTTGTCTGACGAATCATATCTTTTTTCCGGCATCTCGCCGGGAGTTTCAGAGCGATTAAAAAAAGATGGGGAGGGATGCTTTTGAGGGTGGTATAATGGACTCAATTTCCTGTATGATAGCCTTATGAGAAAACAATTGACAAAATCGAACAGATGTTTTAAGATAGTAACAGCGAACATCTGTTCCTCTTGAAAAGGAGAGCAGTCTATGGAAGAATTAAAAGAAAACAATGTCAGAAAAGAAACTGTCGAAATGAAAAGACCGGGATCCGCCGGGAACAGTTCAAAAAAGAATGGATTGGAGAAAAATTCTATGGAAAACAATGAGGAAATGCTGAGAAAACAGGAGAAGATGAAGGCGCTGGACGCGGCCCTCGGCCAGATCGAGAAGCAGTACGGAAAGGGTACGGTCATGCGTCTTGGCGACCCTGCCGCAAGGATGAACGTGGAGACGATTCCCACCGGCTCCCTGAGTCTGGATATCGCGCTGGGGCTGGGGGGGATCCCCAAGGGGCGTATCGTCGAGATCTACGGGCCGGAGTCCAGCGGTAAGACCACCGTCACCCTGCACATGATCGCGGAGGTGCAGAAGCGGGGCGGGATCGCGGGCTTTATCGACGCGGAGCACGCCCTGGATCCCGTGTATGCGAAGAATATCGGCGTGAATATAGACGACCTCTACATTTCCCAGCCGGATAACGGCGAGCAGGCAATGGAGATCACGGAGACCATGGTTCGTTCCGGCGCCATGGATATCGTCGTGGTGGACTCCGTTGCCGCCCTGGTGCCCAAGGCCGAGATCGACGGGGAGATGGGGGACAGCCATGTGGGCCTGCAGGCGCGGCTGATGTCCCAGGCGCTCAGAAAGCTCACCGCGGTGATCAGCAAGTCCAATTGTACGGTGGTCTTTATCAATCAGCTCCGTGAGAAGATCGGCGTGATGTTCGGGAATCCTGAGACCACCACCGGCGGCCGCGCGCTGAAGTTTTACGCTTCCGTCCGTCTGGACGTGCGGCGCATTGAGTCCCTGAAGCAGGGCGGAGAGGTGATCGGAAACCGCACCCGCGTAAAAGTCGTGAAGAATAAGGTGGCTCCCCCTTTCAAGGAAGCGGAGTTTGACATTATGTTTGGAGAGGGAATCTCCATGATCGGCGATATCCTGGATCTGGCCGCCAGCGTGGACGTGATCAACAAGTCCGGCGCATGGTACGCTTATAAGGGCGAGAAGATCGGACAGGGTAGGGAGAACGCAAAACAGTATCTGAAGGACAATCCCGAGGTGTGCGCGGAGGTGGAGGCAAAGATCCGCGAGCATTTTAATCTGAACGTACAGAAGGAAGATGCGGAAGAATGATCGTCACAGGGATCGAGGAACTGACAAAATCCAGGAGCAGGGTCTTTCTCGACGGAGAATTTGCCTTTGTCTTATACAAGGGGGAATTCCGGCATTTTCACATACGTCTGGGGGAAGAACTCCCGCAGGAGGATTACGAAAAGATCCTGCGGGAGACGCTTCCGAAGCGGGCAAAGCTCCGGGCGATGAACCTTCTTCTGAAAAAAGATTATACGACGGCGCAGCTGAGAGACAAACTGACGCAGGGGGAATATCCGGAAGAAGTGATCGGAGAAGCGCTGGAGTATGTGGCCTCATTTCACTACACGGACGATCTCCGGTACGCCGTGGACTACATTACCTGTCACCAGGAAGACAGGTCGCGTATGAGGATTGAACAGGATCTGAGAAAAAAGGGGATCTCAGAAGACGTTTTGGAAAAAGCCTGGATACGGTGGGAAGAAACCGGCGGCTGCCAGGATGAGGCGGCGATGATCGCGGATCTTTTAAGAAAGAGAAAGTTTCGCGGAGAAGCTGCGGATTTAAGGGAGAAACAGAGGGAGTACGCTTTTCTGATGCGAAAGGGGTTTTCCGCGGACAGCGTTAGAAAGGCCATATTTGGTCGAATTGACGATTATTCGGTTTAATTTTTTGCACAAAATACACAAAAAAAGGACACTTTTACTTGACATACAAAGTAAATGCGTATAGAATTGAAGTGTTGTGAATTGCTTGTGAACAATGAAAATTTCATAAGGAGGTGCTCCGAACATGGGTACAATGACATGGATTATTGTACTTTTGGTCGCAGTCGCAGTCACCGCCGTTATTGCATCCGTACTGACGTCTTCCATCCAGAAGAAAAAGACGGAAACTACCATTGGCAATGCGGAGGAGAAGGCGAGATCCATCATCGATGAAGCCCTGAAAACTGCCGAGGCAAAAAAGCGCGAGTCGCTTCTTGAGGTCAAGGAAGAGTCCATTCGAACCAAGAATGAACTGGACAAGGAGATCAAGGAACGCAGAGCGGAAGCCCAGAGGTCTGAGAGAAGACTTCAGCAGAAGGAAGAGAACATCGATAAGAAGGCAGATGCGATCGAAAAGCGCGAGGCAGGTTTGGCGGCGAAGGAAGAGGCCTTGAACAAAATGAAGGCTGAGATCTCCACGCTGAATGAGCAGCGCGTAAAGGAGCTGGAAAGAATTTCCGGACTAACCTCTGAACAGGCAAAAGACTACTTATTGAAAATTGTTGAAGACGAAGTGAAACATGAAACGGCCGTGATGATCAAGGAAATGGAGAGTCAGGCCAAGGAGGAAGCGGACAAAAAGGCGAAAGAGTATGTGGTGGCAGCAATCCAGAGATGTGCGGCAGATTATGTCTCTGAGACCACGATCTCCGTAGTACAGCTTCCGAACGATGAAATGAAGGGCAGGATCATCGGACGAGAGGGACGCAACATAAGGACCCTCGAGACCATGACCGGTGTGGATCTGATCATTGACGACACGCCGGAAGCAGTTGTCCTGTCCAGCTTTGATGCGATCCGCCGCGAGGTTGCAAGGATCGCGCTGGAAAAGCTGATCGTGGATGGACGGATTCATCCGGCCAGAATCGAGGAGACAGTCGAAAAAGCGCAAAAAGAAGTGGAAGCTATGATCAAGGAGGAAGGGGAATCCGCTTTGCTGGAAGTCGGCGTACACGGCATTCACCCAGAACTTGTGAGACTGCTCGGCAGAATGAAGTTCCGGACCAGTTATGGCCAGAACGTGCTGAAACATTCCATCGAGGTGGCCCATCTGGCAGGTCTGATGGCGGCCGAAATGGGCCTGGATGTCAGACTGGCAAAGAGAGCGGGACTGCTGCATGATATCGGCAAGTCCATCGACCGTGAGATGGAGGGCTCCCACGTACAGATTGGCGCTGAGCTCTGTAGGAAATACAAGGAGAACGCCGTCGTCATCAACGCGGTGGAATCCCATCATGGCGATGTAGAGCCAACTTCCCTGATCGCGTGTATTGTACAAGCTGCTGATACGATATCCGCTGCAAGGCCGGGGGCCAGAAGGGAAACGCTGGAGACCTATACCAGCAGATTAAAGCAATTAGAAGAGATAACAAACAATTTCAAAGGTGTAGAAAAATCTTTTGCAATTCAGGCAGGTCGTGAAGTTCGAGTAATGGTAGTACCTGAACAGATCTCTGATGCGGACATGGTAGTGATGGCGCGAGATATCTCCAAGCAGATTGAAGCGGAATTGGAATATCCCGGACAGATCAAGGTCAATGTCATCCGCGAGAGCCGCGTGATCGATTATGCGAAGTAGTGCCGGTTCCAGTTCGAATTAAAATTTCATAAGACCATAAGCCGCTGCAGGCAGACATGTTGTCGCCTGCAGCAGTTTTTTTAAAATTTCTCTCCAATCCCCTTGTTAAATCGCTTATGTTATAGTATGATAATCAAGATGTATATTTCTAAAATGTATATTTGTATACAATTATCCAAAATACCCATATGATAGATCAGGGTGTGATTTGCGGAGGTAGAGGATGAAAGCGTATCAGGAGTTGAGCAGAGAGGAATTGATGGATTTAAAATCCCAGCTGGAGGAGGAGTACGAGGAGGCGAAGAGAAAAGGCCTTGCATTGGACATGTCCAGAGGAAAACCTTCCGTGGCACAGCTTCAGATAGGGATGGGATTGATGGATGTGCTGAATTCCGAAAGCGACATGAAGACGGAGGGCGGATTTGACACCAGGAACTATGGCCTGATGGACGGGATCCCGGAGGCAAAAAAGCTGATGGCCGATATGATGCAGGTGGATCCCGAGAATGTGATCGTGTGCGGCAACGCCAGCCTTCCCATCATGTACGATACGGTTTCCCGTTCCATGACCCATGGCGTGATGGGTTCCACCCCCTGGTGCAAGCTGGACAATGTAAAGTTCCTCTGCCCGGCCCCGGGGTACGACAGGCATTTCGCGATCACCCAGCATTTTGGGATCGAGATGATCACGGTTCCCATGAGCCCGGAGGGACCGGACATGGATATGGTGGAGAAGCTGGTTGCTGAAGACGCTTCCGTCAAGGGGATCTGGTGCGTTCCGAAATATTCCAACCCCCAGGGTTACACATATTCCGACGAGACGGTAAGACGCTTCGCGGCCTTGAAGCCGGCGGCGGAGGACTTCCGGATCTACTGGGACAACGCCTACGCGGTACATGATCTCTACGATGAAAAGAGCGACAGCCTGCTGGATATTTTAAGTGAGTGTGAAAAGGCGGGAAATCCGGACATGGTTTACGAGTTCGCGTCCACCTCTAAGGTGAGTTTCGCCGGCGCGGGGATCGCGGCGGTAGCGGCATCCAGGGCCAATCTGGACTTTATGAGAAAGTCCATGACGATCCAGACCATCGGGTACGACAAGGTGAACCAGCTCCGCCATGTGAGATATTTCCGCGATATTCAGGGGATCCGGGAGCAGATGAAAAAGCACGCGGCCATCCTGCGCCCGAAGTTTGAGGCGGTGATCCAGGTTCTGGAGCAGGAGCTGGGCGGACTGGGGATCGGCCAGTGGACCAAGCCCAACGGCGGGTATTTTATCTCCTTTGACGCCATGGAGGGCTGCGCAAAGGCCATTGTTGCGAAATGCAAGGAGGCGGGGGTTGTCCTGACCGGAGCCGGAGCCACCTTCCCCTATGGAAAGGATCCCAAAGACAGCAACATCCGGATCGCTCCGTCCTTCCCTACGCCGGAGGAGATGGCCCAGGCCACCGATCTCTTTGTGCTCTGTGTAAAACTGGTGAGCTTGGAGAAACTTCTGGAGCGTGAGTGAGAATAATCCCAGCGAACTGACGCCCTTTGATGAAGGAAGTTCAGAAACAGAATAATAGACCGTACGGCCGCATACATATGGAGAGACAGGGTCAAAATCCTGTGAGAAAGGGGAACCGATTCATGTGGAAAAGGTTCGAGAGACTTCCTCTGCTCCCGTTGTGTGCGGCCGGTTTTTTTCTGGGGATAGCGATCTGTTTTCGAAGTGGGGACAGCGGCACTCTGCTGAGTCCTGAAAATCTGCAGACCGTAAAGAGCATGACATTAGACAAAAAAGAATATCTGGGCTGCGTCTGCCGGCTGCGCCTGGGGACGGTGTTTCTGCTGCTGCTGGCCGGGACTACCTATCTTGCCCCCTTTGTCTGCGGGGCATTGACCCTCTGGTTTGGCATGGGGGCGGGGGCGCTGCTCACCACCTCTCTGATGCGCTATGGAATCAAGGGCGCGATGCTTCTGCCGGTGGGATGCTTTCCGCATTTCCTGATTTACATACCGGCCTTTTACATGCTTCTGCGGTGGTGCGAGCAGTTGTTTGGATACATTTATCTGCGGAAAGAACCGGAAAGTATGGGGGGCGTTCTGATAAAACTGCTCCTGATCTTTCTCGCCGTGGCGGCAGGGATTTATTTAGAGAGTTATGTGGCACCGGGGATCTTTCAGGGAATGCTGAGAATCTTTTAGGGGTATCAATAAAACACCTCCAAAGCAGACAAGGCCAATGTCCCAATCTGCCCTGGAGGCATTTTCAGGGGCGTGAATCGTTAATCGTACTCCGCGATATGATAGATCAGTTTTTCGGTGTCCTCCCAGCCCAGGCAGGGGTCGGTGATGGACTTCCCGTAGATGCCTCCGCCCACCTTCTGGCAGCCCTCCTCGATATAGCTCTCGATCATCAGTCCCTTTACCAGAGTGTGAATGTCATGGTTTACCTTGCGGTTGTGCATGACTTCCTTGGCGATCCGGACCTGCTGGTCGAACTGCTTGTTGGAGTTGGAGTGGTTGGTGTCAATGATGCAGGCGGGGTTCTTCAGGTCCATCTTGTTATACATTTCTAAAAGCCGGATAAGATCCTCGTAGTGGTAGTTGGGGTTGTTCTGCCCGTGCTTATTGGTGGCGCCCCTGAGGACCGTGTGGGCCAGCTCATTGCCGGAGGTGTTGACTTCCCAGCCGCGGTAGATAAAGGAGTGCGGATGCTGGGCGGCGTACACCGAATTCAGCATCACGGAAAAGTCTCCGCTGGTGGGATTCTTCATGCCGGCGGGCACGTCGAAACCGCTGACGGTGAGACGGTGCTGCTGGTCCTCCACGGAACGCGCTCCCACGGCTACATAGGAGAGGATATCGGAGAGATAGCGGTAATTTTCAGGATAGAGCATCTCGTCCGCGGCGGTCAGGCCGGTTTCCGACATGGCCCGGATGTGCATCCGGCGGATCGCCACAAGTCCGGCCAGGAAATCCGGCTTTTTCTCAGGGTCGGGCTGATGCACCATTCCCTTATAGCCGTCCCCGGTGGTGCGGGGCTTGTTCGTATAGATGCGGGGGACCAGGACGAGGCGGTCCTTCACCTGTTCGTTGACCTTTGCCAGACGATTGACATAGTCGCAGACGGAATCCTCGTTGTCCGCGGAGCAGGGCCCGATGATCAGAAGGAACTTATTGCTCTTTCCCGTGATCACGTCGCGGATCTCGGCGTCGCGCTGCGCCTTGATTTCAGCCAGCCCCGCAGGGAGAGGGTACTGCTCTTTGATCTCCGCCGGGGTGGGTAGTTTTCGTATGAATTCAAAACTCATGATGCTTGTCCAATGTCCGGCATCCGCCGCCGGACCATTCCTTTCTTTTGCTGCTGGGTATCCGGGAAATGTCCTTGCAGCCGCAAAACATTTCCGTTCTGTTTTTAGAACCGTTTCCTATTATAAATCAAATATATGACAAATGCAAGGAAGAACTGACGGTGTTTGAGAACCCAAAATTGAAATTTTGAATCGGGCCTTTCAACCCTGTCCATCCTGTGATATAATTTCTTAATGAAAAGCCTTTCCTGTATGGCGGTAGTTCGGCTCGCGTCGTCCGCAAAGCGGCGTCGGCGTGCCTGACGGCTATGCGGGGGAACCTGGGCTGCCGGAGAAACGATGGAAACAGAAAAACTAAATTTTAAGGAATTGAAAAAGCAGATGGACTCCGCCCGGATATTGAATGACGGGGCCCGCCGTCTGCTGGCGGACGGTCAGCGTCAGGAGCAGGAAGTGCGGGAAGCCTGCGCAATGGTAAGGCGGCGCAGGGCGCTGGATTCCTTAAAGAATATCGATCTGGAAGAACTGAAAAAATCCCGTGCGGGTATTAGGACGGCGGCGTTAAGGGAGGCGGGGTATTCCAACCTCTGGGAGCTTGCCCGGCTGAAGGACTGGGAACTCTGCGCCATAGACGGCATCGGTGAAAAGCAGGTCGAGGCCATCCGCAGCGTGACAGCGGAATTTGTAAACCACATGGCGCAGCATGCGGCCATCCGTCTTTCGGCGGAAAAGGAAGATGGGGACCAGGCGGAAAACGCGGAGCTTCTGATTGCTCTGGCCAGATTCCGGAGAGGCCAGGCCCTTCGGGAAGAAATGGAAACTATCGCTGAAGAGCTGGAGGATTTCGTGACGGACGTACTCGACCGGATCGAGATCCGCAACGGCATGCACTGGATCTTTTCCGGCCGGGGAACCCGGGAGCGGACGGTCAAGGCGGCGGAGGACCTCCGGGGGTTTCAGCTCAGCCCCATCCGCGAAAAGGCCGTTCATTATTTGGAAGAATATCATAAGATCCAGGAGCTTGGGGCAGAGGAGGCAAGGGAGGATTTTCGACGAAACGGGGCGGATTATTACGCCATTCTGGAGGAATACGGCGGATCTGTTCTGGAAAAACCACTGATTTACAGCAGCATTCCCGCCCAGCTCGCGTCGGCGGTGGACGAGACGGAGATCGACCTAAGCTCCTTTAAGGGCCATTTGAGATCCTATCAGCTCTTCGGCGCAAAATACATCCTCTTCGAGAGAAGAGTGCTCCTGGGAGATGAGATGGGGCTCGGGAAGACCGTGCAGGCGGTGGCCGCCATGTGCGACGTCTATGCGGGGGATCCCAAGAGCCTTTTTCTCGTGGTCTGTCCTGCCTCCGTCCTTGTCAACTGGTGCCGGGAGATCAAAAAATTCAGCGCCATTGAAACCTATCTGCTCCACGGTTCTTTTCTGGAGGAAGAGTTTGACAGGTGGAAGGAACATGGCGGCGCGGCCGTCACCAACTTTGAGACCATGGGAAAGATCGTGGACGACATCGATAAGCGTTTGAAAATCGCCATGCTGGTGGTCGACGAGGCCCATTACATTAAAAATCCCGACGCCAAACGGACAAAGTATGTCAGGGCGCTGGACGAGGAAGCGGACAGGATCCTGATGATGACGGGCACGCCCCTGGAAAACAGGGTGGAGGAGATGTGCTCCCTCATTGATTTTGTGAGGCCGGACATGACGGAGGAGATCCGCAAGTCCGCCTATATGAGCCATGTGCCGGAATTTCGGGAGATGCTGGCTCCCGTATACCTGAGAAGGCAGCGGGAACAGGTGTTGGAGGAACTGCCGCCCATCGAGGAAAAACAGGAGTGGTGCGCTCTCACGGAAGCAGACCGGCTCGCGTACGAGACCAGCGTCCGGGAGAAAAACTTCATGGCGATGAGAAGGATCTCCTTCCTGCAGGAGGACCTGGAAAATTCTTCCAAGGCAGTGCGTCTTCTGGAACTGTGCAGGGACGCGGAGGAGGACGGCAGGAAGATCGTCATTTATTCCTTCTTCCGGGAGACTGTCGAGAAAGTGCGCGGCCTGCTGGGCGGAAAGTGCGTGGGCGTCATCACCGGCAGCACGGAGATCTCCGAAAGGCAGGGCATGATCGACCAGCTGAAGGATGCGAAGGACGGCAGCGTTCTCATCTGCCAGATCCAGGCTGGCGGTACGGGCCTGAACATTCAGGCTGCCAGCGTGGCAATATTCTGCGAGCCTCAGATCAAGCCCTCCCTTACCAACCAGGCCATCGCCAGAATCTACCGCATGGGTCAGGTGCGCAATGTCCTGGTGTACCATCTGCTCTGTGAGAATACCGTGGACGAGGCGGTCGTGCAGATCCTGGAGAGGAAGCAGCAGGAATTTGATACCTTTGCCGATGAGTCCAGCATTGGGGAGGCCATGGACAATCTGGTGGACAAGGAGTGGATCCGGGAACTCATTGAAAGGGAAAATGAGAAAGCAATTATAAAACATTAAGAAGGAGGATCATTATGGCAACGATCATCGGAAGCAACTTACCCAACATTCCCTGGGAGGACAGGCCCGCGGGCTGCCGGGATATCGTGTGGCGGTACAGCGGGAACCCCATCGTGGAGCGGGACCAGATCCCCGGCTCCAACAGCATCTTTAACTCCGCGGTGGTGGCAAAAGACGGCGCTTTCGTCGGCATCTTCAGGAGCGATAACACCGCCATGGAGCAACATCTGTTCCTGGGAAAGAGCGACGACGCCATCCACTGGGACATTGAGCCGGATCCTCTGCCCCTTTACGGCAAGGACGACAAGCAGTGCGGCGTGGCCTGCGGCTATGACCCCAGAGTGTGCTGGATCGAGGACAGATACTATGTGACCTGGTGCAATTCCTTCCACGGCCCTACGATCGGCGTGGCATATTCCTTTGATTTTCAGAAATTTTATCAGCTGGAAAATGCCTTTCTGCCCTTCAACCGCAACGGCGTACTGTTCCCTAAGAAGATCGGCGGTAAGTTCATGATGCTCTCCAGACCCAGCGACAACGGCCATACGCCCTTTGGAGACATGTTCTTAAGCCAGAGCCCCGATATGGAGCACTGGGGGTACCACCGCTATGTGATGCAGGCCCAGGGCTGGGCGTGGACGAAGGTTGGCGCGGGCCCCATTCCCATCCTTACGGAAGAAGGCTGGCTCCTGATCTTCCACGGCGTGGGGACCACCTGCAACGGCATGATCTATTCCATGGGCGCTGCCATCCTGGACGAGAACGAGCCCTGGAAGGTGAAATACCGCTGCAAACCCTACATTTTCCATCCCACCGCCCTCTATGAGTGCGTGGGCGACGTGCCGAACGTGACCTTCCCCTGCGCAACCCTCACCGACGCAGAGACCGGCAGGATCGCCATCTACTACGGCGCGGCGGATACAGTGGTGGGCCTCGCCTTCACCCAGGTGGATGAACTGATCGATTTCATCAAGAAAAATAGTTGACGGAGAAAATAGTGCCAAAATTTTGCCTGATATTTCCGAAAAAATATAAATGTTCTAGTCTTGACAAAAATAGTTGCGTATGATGTAATAGTTGGTGATGTTATTGTTGTGCTTTAGGGTTATACGCTGGATCCGGTTCCGACCTGGCAGACAGCGGTGCGTTTCATCATATTTCGTACGACGGATGGAGTGAAAGCTTTATGTACAGGAAAAACTCGCAGGGGTGGCTGAAGCACCTGGACTTCATCGTGCTGGATCTGCTGTGCCTGCATGCGGCGTTCGTGCTGGGCTACATCGTACGGCACGGCTTCGAAAATCCCTATGCCCTGGAGAGCTACCGATCCATCGCCGTGGTCTTTTCCATGGCGGACCTTCTGCTCCTGGTCTTCTTCAGCACCATGAAAAATGTCCTGAAGCGGGGCCTGGCAGGGGAGACGGCGGTTACTTTGCGCCATACTTTCCTATTGGCGGTGACGGTGACTTTTTATCTCTTCACCGTACAGGAGTCGGGGAGCTATTCCCGGGTCTTTTATTATTCCATGCTGTGTATCTACTTCTGCCTTTCCCTGCTGGTGAGGACCGGCTGGAAGGCGGCGCTTCGTAAGAAACCCCGCCGGAACCAGACGAGGCTCTTTTTGATCGTCACATCGAAGAATGCGCAGCAGATTCTGGACGATATCCAGAAAAATACCCACAAGATGTATCAGGTCGTGGGTATGGCGGTCATGGACCAGGACATGAGGGGGCAGGAGATCGGGGGCGTGCCCGTAAAGGCCTGTCGGGAAGATGTGGAAGGCTACCTGCGATATGAGTGGGTGGACGAGATTCTGGCGGCAGCCAGAGGGACCGGCGCCACGATACTATACCGGAACCTGATCGAGATGGGACTTGTGGTACACGTCCGCATGGAGGGGCTGGAACAGTTCGCAGAACAGAGGCAGACGGTGGAATCCCTGGGCAGCAGTACAGTGCTGACGTACAGCCTGGGAAGCGTCACCGTGGGACAGGCTTTTGTGAAGAGGACGCTGGATATCCTGGGCGGCATAGCGGGGTGCCTGATCACTGGCATTCTCTGTATTCTGATAGGCCCGGCCATTTGCATTTCCTCTCCCGGTCCCATTTTCTTCACGCAGACCCGGGTGGGCCGAAACGGCAAGAAGTTCAAAATGTATAAGTTCCGGAGCATGTACCTGGACGCGGAGGCGAGGAAGCAGGAGGTCGTCGCAGCCAGCGGCCTGAGCGAACAAATGATGTTCAAGCTGGAAGAGGATCCCCGGATCATCGGGTCGAAGATTCTGCCGGATGGCACTTATCGGAAAGGAATCGGGAACTTTATCCGGGACTGGAGCCTGGACGAATTCCCACAGTTCTTCAATGTACTAAAAGGTGACATGAGTCTGGTCGGGACCCGGCCGCCTACAGTGGACGAGTGGGAGAAGTATGAGTCCCGGCACAGAGCGCGGATGGCCATCCGCCCGGGGATCACAGGACTGTGGCAGGTCAGCGGACGGAGCCGGATCAAGGACTTCGAGGAAGTCGTGGAGCTGGACCGGCAGTACATCAGCCGCTGGAGCCTGGTGCTGGACCTTAAGATCCTGCTGAGGACCGTGAAGGTCGTGGTCGGCAGGGACGGGGCGATGTAAGAAAGAGATAGCAGAAAAAAGATAAAGCATAGAAAATTATTGTATCAGTAAGAAATAGTAATTGAAAAGTAAGAAAGATACATCCGGAAGGGATCACTGCCCAGAGCATGTCGCAAAAAGATGTTGACATAGGAGAGAGAGGATCAGCACGACCTAAGCCGTGCTGAGTGGCGAAGCATGCCCTTGGGGCAAAGGTGAGAATGATGCTGCACTATACAAAAGTGAAGCATTATTTTTTTTATTTCTTTTTGAGAAAGCAATAAATCAAGATAGTCTGCCTTACTTGCCTATATCCGAATAAAATCAGTATAGGCAAATTCGGCATACTATTAAGTTATGCATCAGAGAACAAAAAAGGATGTAAAGAGTGTGGAAATGTGGTATGCGGTGTGGGTTCCGACAGGGCAGGAAGAACAGGTAAAAATGGTATGCGACAGAAGGTTAGGCAATCTAAATATTTACGAGGAATGTTTCCTTCCAAAGTATGAAAAGCCCTGGAAAGAAAACGGGGTATGGATCAAGAAACTCAAAGCCCTGTTCCCCGGATATCTTTTTTTTGTCACGGAGGATCCGGACAGGCTGTATCAGGCGCTAAAAACAATCCCGAAGTTTACAAAGCTCCTGGGAGACCAGGACGGTCCGATTCCTATATATGAACAGGAAGCGGAATTCCTCCAGAAACATGTCAACAAGGACAAAGTATTTGAAATCAGTACCGGTGAATATATCGGGAAAAACCTTATCGTTACAGAAGGACCTTTGAAAGACCTTGTCGGGAAAGTAGTCTATGTAGACCGGCACAGCCGGCAGGCAGTGCTGGAGATAGAGTTTTTTGGGAGAGTTGTGAAGATGAAGGTGGGGCTGGAGGTTGTGAGGAAAGTAGAGGAGTAAAAAGAATGTTAATCGGAACGACAAAAACAAGTTGGAATAATGAACATAGGTAGAAGGGTAATACAAGTAGTTGGAGGGCGGAGCATAGATAATAAAAATTGAGATTAGTCATTGAGTATTGCGGTGCCCGAATAACTTGTTTAGTTTCTTGAACATAGCGAAAGAAACTGATGGAGGATGTATGAAAGGAATTATTTTAGCTGGGGGGTTCGGAACGCGTATCTCAGAAGAATCCGCTTATAAACCGAAACCGATGATAGAAATCGGAGAAATGCCGATTCTCTGGCACATCATGAAAGGCTACTCCGCGCATGGAATTAATGAATTCATCATCTGCGCGGGCTACAAGCAGCATGTCATCAAGGAATGGTTTGCGGACTATTTTCTGCACACTTCGGATATCACTTTCGACTTCACGCTTGGCAATGAAATCATCGTCCACGATAAACATGCCGAGCAGTGGAAGGTGACAGTCGTGGACACCGGTTTGAACACAATGACAGGCGGGCGGATTAAACGTGTACAGAAGTATGTCGGGAGCGAGCCTTTTTGCCTTACATATGGCGACGCGGTGTCCGATGTGGACATCACTAAGCTAATTGAATATCATAAATCCCACGGCAAGATCGCGACGCTGACTTCAATCAGCCTTGCTCAGCAAAAGGGTGTTTTAGATATCGATGACAGTGGCACAGTTATGGCTTTTCGCGAAAAGGACGACGAGGACGGATCGCTCATAAACGGCGGATTTATGGTCTGCACTCCCGAGATTTTTGATTATATCGATGGTGATAGCACTGTTTTCGAGCAAGGTCCGATGAAGCAGCTTGCCGCTGAAGGGCAGCTCAAAAGCTACTATCACGACGGTTTTTGGCAGTGCATGGACACCAAGCGCGAAAAGGACAAGCTTGAGGAGCTTTGGGCTTCGGGCTGCGCGCCATGGAAAATTTGGGAGGATTAAATGAATCTATCGTTTTATTGTGGCAAGCGGGTTTTTGTGACCGGCCACACTGGCTTCAAAGGAACATGGCTTTGCAAGATGCTTGTGAACGCAGGCGCGACTGTCACCGGCTACAGCCTTGAACCGCCGACCGAGCCGAATTTGTTCAGCATTTCCGGTCTTGACAACAAGATGAAAAGCATTATTGCGGACATTCGTGATTTTGACAGGCTCAAGGCAGTTTTTACTGAGGTCCAGCCGGAAATCGTCCTGCATCTTGCGGCGCAGCCAATTGTCCGTGAAAGTTATAAGAATCCGCACTATACATACGAAACCAATGTTATGGGAACGGTCAATTTGATGGAATGTGTCCGACTGAATCCATGCGTAAAAAGTGTACTCAATGTTACTACGGATAAAGTATACAAGAATAACGAGTGGTGCTGGGGCTATCGCGAGGATGAGCCCTTGGATGGCTTTGACCCGTATTCGAACAGCAAAAGCTGCTCTGAACTAGTCACTCATAGCTATATTAACAGCTTTTTCGCAGACAGAGGTATTGCCGTCTCGACAGCCCGCGCAGGAAATGTTATAGGAGGCGGAGACTTTGCAAGCGACCGAATCATTCCTGATTGCGTCCGCGCAATGGAAAAGGGAAAGATGATATATGTGCGCAATCCGTACTCAACCAGACCTTATCAGCATGTTTTGGAGCCGTTAGCGGTGTACCTGATGCTCGTCGCAAGGCAGTACGAGGATAAGCGTTACGCAGGTTTTTACAATGTTGGCCCTGATGACTGTGACTGCGTGACGACAGGTGATCTGGTCGACCTCTTCTGCAGGCATTGGGGAGACGGCGCTGAGTGGGTCGACCAGTCAGAAAAAAATGCCCCGCATGAGGCGAATTTCTTGAAGCTTGACTGTTCGAAAATTAAGAGCATATTTGGCTGGGAGCCACGCTGGAACATCAACGAGTGTATGAGATATACAACGCAATTCTACAAAGCTTGGTTTGCGGGCGAGGATATCCCCACGGAGATGGATAGAGAGATTAGGGATTTTATAAATGAAAAGTAATCTTCAACTTCTTGACTGTACTCTCCGCGACGGGGGATTGGGTCTTGAAGATGCGAATAAAAACAGAATATCGGGGTTACGGTTTTCTCAGACGGATATTTTTGATGTGGCGGAAAATCTCAGCAAGTCAAAAATTGATATAGTCGAACTTGGCTCAGTCGAGATAACAGCTTCACCACACACCGAATTCGCAATCTATCAAAACATTGAGGCAATTTCCGAAACAATGCCTAAAAAGAAATTGCCGAGTCAGATGTACGCCGCTTTGTATCGCGGACCGGATACCCCACTGGAAGATATACCCGAATGGAATCCGAATCTGTGTGAAGCTGTGAGGGTCATCATCCGCTATTCTGAGCTTCGGAAGTCACTTGACTTTTGCGCAGGTTTGTCCCAAAAGGGATATAAGGTTTTCGTCCAACCGATGCTTACGATGCGCTATATTGATGACGAAATTAAACAGCTAATCGATGCGGCAAATGATATGGGTGCATATGCGCTGTATATCGTCGACAGTTACGGATATATGATGCCTGCAGATATCGAGCGTCTGTTTTTGGAGTATGATAAAGGTCTTGATAAGGATATTGCGATAGGCTTTCATGCCCATAACAATATGAATCTCGCCTTTTCAAATGCGCTTTCGTTTATAAATCGCGATATAGACAGGTGCCTCATCATCGATTCATGTGCGCTCGGGATGGGTCAAGGTGCGGGAAATCTTCAAACAGAAATAATTGCGGGCTATCTGAACAGGAATTTCGGAAAGTCATACGACTACGGCGCAATACTTGATGTGTGTGAGATTATAGAGAAATATTGTGGAGAAATGCTTTGGGGATATTCGCTTACAAGGCTCCTTCCTGCGATACATAAGACGGCATATAAATATGCTGTTTCGTTCAGAAAACACTACGGACTGACATACAGAGAAATTGACGAAATACTCGGAAGGATACCAGTAGAATTTGTACACAGATATACTCCTGAGAACGCAAAAAAGATTTTAGAGCTTTGCGGATATGGCCGCTCTCCTGATTTTGGAGGGAGCAATGGCTGGTAAGTTCCGTAAATTCGGAAGAAAGTGTAAAAATGCAAAGTTAAAAAGGCCTTTTATTATTGTAAAGTTATAGACGAATTTCCTCCTTTTCCTTGTGCAGATTATACATAACAATCGGCCTATATCACAAGGTAAGGAAAGTCCGTATCGGAATCTTTCTCATGCGCGTATTTCTGGAAAAGAGAAAACTCGTCATCCAGGGTTTTCCAGTGTATGTAGTTATGTAGGTAAAGGATTAGTCTTTTTTAGTGGTGAGGGAAAAGGTGTAATGTTCCACACAGACTGACCCGCAGACCAGAAGGACGCGCATACGGAAGTTTTCAAGATTACACATCCCGTAGGCGTTGCGCTTGATCTCTTTGATCCTGCGGTTAAGGTCTTCGCAGGAGGCGCTGGAATTTCTGCCGGGCAAGGCTTTTGGTAAAACACTGGGGAGATGGATTAAATGGGTTAATCAATATAACGATGGATCACATGAGGTCAATTTTCTGAAGCATGACTGCGTAAAGCTGAAAAATACATCTGACTAGAGACCCTGCTGGAATCTTGAAACAGCTATCGAAAAGGTTGTGGGGTGGAGCAAAGTTTGGTCGGCCAGTGGAGACATAAGGACTTGCATGGACAGCGAAATTAATGAGTTTTTGAATGCTATATAAGGAGTAACCTGGTGAAATGAACAAGATTTTGAATGTAGCATATCATAGTAGCGACCTTTTTGCACCTATTCTTGGAACATCTATAGCGTCGCTCTTGGTGAACAATCAGGAAATGGATGAGATAAATATATATGTAATACAAGATAATATTTCAATTGAAAATATTAAGAAGCTAGAGAATCTTACTGCTGAGTATGGACGAAAAATATATTTTATTGCTATGCCTGACATAGATGAACTACTTGGATTGAAATTAATACGCGCTAGTGATCGTTGGCAATTTTTCTCGTTTTGTCGTCTATATCTTGATAAACTTTTACCGAAAACTGTACATAAAATTTTATATTTGGATAGTGATGTCCTAGTAGTAGATAGTCTACTGGAGTTGTGGAATTTAGATTTGAAAGAGTATTGTGCAGCTGGTGTAATTGATTGCCTTGGTGAAAAATACTACAAAGCATTAAAAATTAACCAAAATGCAAATTATTGCAACAGTGGTGTTTTGATAGAAGATTTAGACAAATGGCGAAATTATGAAATTGGTGACAAAGTAGTTGAGTATGTAAAATTATTTAATGGATATATGTATTTTGTTGAACAGACAGCATTAAATGGAGCCTTACAAGATAACATATATATACTTCACCCGAGATATAATGTATATACGATTGAACAAGTATTAAATCGTAAAGAACGATTTTTGCTAAGAAGAAATATAAGAGGATATAAAGAAGAGGATATTCAAGATGCGGTTAGGCGTCCTGTAATTATCCATATGACCAGATTTTTCTTGGTTACAAATCGACCATGGCAAGAAAATACAAATCATCCTATGAAAGCAGAATTTTTAAAGTATAAAGCTGTTACTCCGTGGAAGGATGATCCGGAGTTTAAGGATATGAGAAGCAAAAGAGAGCGAATCATACAGAAGACAATTAATGTTTTACCTAAGAAGATAGTTTTACTAGTTGCAAGCTTTCTTTATAATGAAGTGCGTATATGGAGTTTAAAAGTTAACTTGAAAAAATATGGTGTGAAATAAAAAGTGATACATAATATTTTTTGGTTTGCATGGTGACACAGGAGGACTAAAATGTCAAGGAGTATTTCGTTGCTTGACTGTACCTTAAGAGATGGCGGAAATGGTTTTGAAGAGCTTTACTTTAAAGGGAACGCAGAGGCAGTGTTTGATGAGAGTGTAAAGAGTATAATTGTCTCAGAATTAAAAAAATCTGGAATTGACATTGTGGAAATTGGTTCAATTCAGAGTACTAGTGATGATAGAAGGTGTTTTGCACAATATCAAACAATTGACGAACTGTCAGCTACAATGCCCAAGGAAAAAGAGGATACAACATTATTTGCTGGGATTTTTAGAACACCTGATGAACCAATTAGCTTGATACCTGAATGGAGACCAGGGCTTTGTGAGGCCACAAGAGTAGTACTGCGGTATTCGGAATTGAAAAAATCATTAGATTTTTGCGAAGCCTTAGCTAATAAAGGATATAAAGTATTTATTCAGCCTATGGTGACTATGCGATATACCGATAATGATTTAAAGATGGTAATTGATGCAGCCAACCGAATGGGTGCATATGCGGTATATTTTGTAGATAGCTATGGATGTATGGACTTCAATGATGTTAAAAGATTATCCTCCATATACTCTCGTGAACTAGATGTTAATATAAAAGTTGGTTTTCATGCGCATAACAATTTGAACATGGCATTTTCAAATGCGTTATGTTTTGTAGAAACATGTCAGGATAGGGATATTATAATTGACTCATGCTTACTGGGGATGGGATTAGGAGCAGGTAACCTACAGACAGAATTGATTGTCAATTATGCTAATAAAGAGTTGGGGAAGAAAATTAATTTGAATCATATTCTTCGTGCTTGTGAAGCAATCAATCCGCTATTTAAAAAAGGACTATGGGGATATTCTCTAGAACGATGTGTTCCTGCATTACAGAAAGTAGCATATAAATATTCAACAGAATATATAACAAATTACAATTTATCTTTGTCCGATATTTTTAGCCTATTAGAGGGTATGCCAGATGATTATCGGTATAGATATACAAAAGAATATGCAAAAGAATGGTATGATTCAAGAATAAAGTAACAGAAAGAAGGTTAAGTGAAAATATGAAAGTGTGTACATACATTTCCAATTTTTTGGCCAGTAAAGGAGTAAGAGATGCGTTTGGTATTCCAGGTGGTGTCATCTTAGACTTTTTGTATGCTCTTGAAAAGAACGAAAGAATAATTCCGCATCTTAGTTATCATGAGCAGTGTGCAGTTTTTTCTGCTGGTGGATATGCCCAAGCTGGAGCTTCTCTTGGAGTGGCTTATGGCACCCGTGGTCCTGGAATAATGAATATGATAACAAGTATTGCTGATGCATACTGTGACTCCATACCTATTATGGTGTTTACATCGCATGGGTATGATTTAAAAGCAGGAAAGATTCGAGTAATGTATAACCAGGAATTCAATTTAGAACCAATATTTTCTACGATAACGAAGTATTATACACGAATTGATGATGTAAAAGAAGTAATAGCAAAAGTTTCAGAAGCGTATAATAAAGCTGCTACAGGGCGAAAAGGGCCAGTCGTGATTGATATTGCATCATGGCTTTGGGAAAAAGAAATAGAAGAACAGGATGAGATAATAGATGACAGCGAAGATAAGGATGTAGATATTAATGAAATTGTGCATATTATTCTAGACAGGATCCAAGCGAGCAAAAGACCTGTCATACTGGCTGGTGATGGCATTAAACAATCAGGAACAACAGATTCATTAAAGACATTTTCAGTGAATAACAAGATCCCTGTACTAACAAGTAGATACGCAGAAGATGTAATGGCTGAGTCGAATAACTACTATGGATACATTGGAAGTCATGGGATTAGAAGCGCCAATTTTATTTTGTCTAAAGCTGATTTAATTTTATCTCTAGGTAATCGCCTTGCCTTTCCGGTTGAATCTGAGAGCTTTAGACCTTTGATAGAAAGCACGAATATTATAAGAATAGATATTGATCAGGATGAGTTTGAACGGGAAGTTCCTGGAAGTGAAAATTATGTATGTAATCTAGAAAATCTTATGCCAATATTAGAGGGGAAGATTATTCATTATAATTGCGTCGACGAATGGGTAAATCTATGCGATGATTTAAAATTTATATTAAAAGATTACGACTTAAATAAACCTATCCACATTATCTCTGACATAATGACCAGATTGCGGAATGATACAGTAATCACTAGCGATGTAGGTAATCATGAATTGTGGATATCGAGGGCATATATCTGTGCAGGCATCAGTAATAGGATTATGTATTCAAAAACATTTGGAGCGTTAGGTTGCTCCGTTGCAAAGGCTATTGGGGCTTGGTATGGAAGTCATAAACCCGTACTGTGCTTTGTTGGTGATCAGGGATTTCAAATGAATATTCAGGAGATACAGGAAATTGCTAAATCTCAGTTGCCAATTACGATTGTGATTATCAATAACCAGTCATCTGGAATGATTAGGAGTGCTGAAAAGAAGAGATTTCATGGGGTTTATCTACACACAACAAAAGAAAGCGGATACAGTACAGTTGATCTTGAAAAAATCTCTGCGGCATATGGAATTGATTATTATTCATACGAAAGGCTTTCTGAAGAAGAAAAAAAGTTCCTTTTTACTGCCATTACTAAACCTTCTATCGTTGAAGTGCTAATAGATGAAGATGCAGATGTTTCTCCTAATTTGAGAAAGGGGGATGCCTGCCAGAATTTATTTCCATATATTGATGAAGAATTATATAGTAAATTAAATAGTCTATAAGAAGGTAAAATGCAATGAATGACTTAACGAATAAAATTGCTCTAATTACTGGTGCGACCTCCGGAATAGGAGAAGCATGTGCTATACAGTTTGCTAAAGCAGGTGCAACGGTTATTGTTGCAGGTAGAAATAGTGAAAAAGGTAACTCCATAGTAGATGTTATTGCTGCAGAAAGAGGACAAGCCGTATTTAGAGACTTGGACATTCAAAGTGATGAATCAATTAAAAGTGTAATTGATTTCATTACTTTGAAATATGGAAAATTAGATATCCTCTTTAACAATGCGGGGATATATCCCATTTCTCCTACATTAGATGAGTTGACTAGAGATTTAGGTGCTTCAATCTTAGATGTAAATGTTTCTGGTACCGTCATGATGATACAAGCATGTTTGCCATTATTGAAAGCTAGCCATGGTGTGATACTTAATAATGCATCAGTTGCCGGGCTTCAATCATATTCAGCTGGTCAAAGCTATTTATATGCCGGGTCCAAAGCCGCTATAATTAAAATTACTCAGCTTATTGCAAAAAAATATGGAAAGCAAATCAGAGCTAATATAATTTGTCCCGGGGTTGTAAGAACACCTATATATCATTATTTTGATGAAGAAAGATATAAAAGTAATATACCTATGGGCAGAGTTGGAGAAGTGGAAGACATTGCTCAGGCCGCAAATTTCTTGGTTTCGGAAGACGCAAAGTTTATTAATGGAGCAGTTTTGACTGTAGACGGTGGTCAATCTTTGTAACAAACTTTTTTGAAATAAGTATAGAAGACTCGGTAAGACTAAATATATTACAGATATGAATCCGTGATTTTTCATATTTAAATTTGGGTTCTTTTAAGCCTGCTAACAAAAAGTCATGTATAGATTAAAAAATTTTGTACTTGCTTTTAAAGTATCAAAATAAGACCGCCTGTATTAGCCGGTTTGGAAAAGGGTATGTTGGATTGATTCAATTCAATTTTTCCTGCGTAGCCAGACATGCCTTGACTTTTCCGTAGTAGATCCGCAGGAACTTGTTTGCGCCGGCAGTCATATAGACATTATACGGCTTGCCCTCGGAACGCTTCCTATCCAGGAAATGGTAGACTTTGTCATCCGGCTTCGTCTTTAGAAGGATCGACATGACCTGGAAAAGGGTCCGCCTTAGACGGGCGGAACCGCGTTTGGAGGACTGAATGCTTTTTGAGACATGTTTTCCAGATTTATCCACGCCGGGATCGACACCCGCAAAGGCGTGATGGCTTCCCTTTGGGTGAACCGAGAGATGTTGCCAATCTCAGCGATGAGCTGCGGTCCCAGGGCCTTTCCGACGCCACACATGGCCATGCGTATCGTATTCCGTAAGCATGGATGCAAGTTCATTCAACTCGCACCATAAAAAAGTATAGTTTTCAAGCCTCTAGTAAAAATGTAAAACTGCAGGTTGAATCATAGAACAGTATGATTGAATCCCGGCAGACATTACAGGCGGGGTCAGAAATGGAAGGTGTTAAAAAAGCTCTTTTTATTGCAAAGATATAGATGGGATCAGCTCTTTTCCCTTGTGCAGATAGTACATAACGATCCGCTTACATCACAAGGTAAGGAAAGGCTGTATCGTAATCTTCCTCATGTGCATATTCCTGAAAAAGATTAAACTTATCATCCAGGGCCTTCCAGTGTATGTAGTCATGCTGGCAGCGGATCAGTTCCTCCTGCCTGCGGACATGCTGCGAATAGGAACTCAGATACCTGAGGGACTCATCGTATTCCTTCTGCAGCTGTATATATTTCTTTTTCAGCTGTTTGTACTGCTTTGCGAGTTTGTTTCTCTCATTCATGGCCAGGCCTCCTTATCTTTTTTCGTTAGTGAGTAGCTGGAATGCTCCATGCGGACTGGTTCACAGGCCAGAAGAACCCGCATACGGAAGTTTTCAAAATCATGCATCCCACAGGCATTGCGCTTGATCTCTTTGATCCTGCGGTTAAGCTCTTCGCAGGAGATGTTGGATTTTCCATACTTCCAGGCATTCAGGATCCCTCTGCGGAAACGCTGGATGCTGCTGGCGGCGCGGCGCAGCTCCGGGACTTCGGAAGAGAGATGCCGGGTAATCCATTCGGAGAGCAGGAGGCGCTGGATGGAAAGCTGTGGTTCCTGGAAGATCGTATGGAAGTCCTGAAGGGTGTCATACATGCAGCGGATGTCAGGGGAAAGGTCGAAGATCCTGTTGAGACGCTGGAGCTTCTGCCAGGCATGGCTTTTCCAGTAGGATTCCTGGTTCTGCCCAGCGGTATTGAGCAGGCGGGAGGAATGCTTGAGGAGGGTATAAGAGACGGTATCGCCTTGAAAGTGGAAGGCATTCTGGATGCGGATCCGCAGGTTATCCATACGCTGGTTTAGCAGGTAAATGACATGGAAGTTGTCATAGCAAACGACGGCCCTGGGGAATGCGAACCGCCCAATCCCGGACGAGTTTCTTTATCACAGAAAGGACAATATCGTTGGTGGAGAAGGTATTCACAGCGACATCATGGACGGAAGCAACGGTACTACTGAGCCTTGAGCAGATGGAGAAGAGGCGAGTGGAGATGCTGAGGCAGGGGGGACAAAGTAAAGCTGGAAAGTAAAAAACCTGCCGCAGTCTTTACAGGTAAAACGGCAGGGATTGAAGGGAAGAAGGATGCAGCTGACATCCGTGTTTGCAGAGTGGCAGACGGTGACGGGCCTGGCCTTACCCTTGGAGACGGAATGGCAGCTGCTGCAGGAAGGGCAGGGTGAGTCCAGGGGCTTGGGATAAAAGATGAAAAGCTCGGTGGAGTGGTAATGGCGGACAGCCTTGGAAATGTGAGTTTCCGCGGACAGAGGCGGATCCGGTTGTGTTACTGGGATATACGCAGGCATCAGTATTGCAAACCGCCGCAGAGTCTGAAGAAAAGCGGGAGAGAAGGACAGAAATGAACAAAGGGCCCGGATAGAATATGGAGATAAGCGGAAGGTGAGGCACTGGAAGAAGTTTTATGCAGAATGCATCCCCCCTCAAGAAGCAGAAGGGCTTTAAGGAATCGAGAGGATGCAGGGAAAGCCCCTCAGAAATGAGAAATATATATTTAAAAAGATAAATGTTAGTTTGTTCGGGCAATATTTGACTTATTGATTGCTGGAAACAATTGAATACATAATGACATAGTTTCATTTAGTAAAATTTTTGAATTGAGGTGTGCATAAATGAAAATTTTAATAGAGGCTATGCATGGCATGGGTGATTTGGTTTGTACACTTCCCATGATAAAAGAAGTTCAAACCAATTATCCAAATGCAGATCTAACTATATTGATTAATAAAAATTCTACTAGAGATATTTTAACCTGTTCCGACATAAAATTCAAATCAATTAAAGTTATTGATGCTCATGGAAAAAAAATTGACGCATTGATGCAATGTTTGAATTTAAGAAAAGAAAAATTTGATTTGGCGATTGCCTCAGTAAATACACCAATCAATAAGTCAAAATTAATAATGAGTATAATACATGCAAGAAAAACCGTAGGAATTCAGTACTCAATTGATAAGTGTTATGCAATATTTTATGATACCTATCATTTTGTGAACACTCATTATATGGCATTGGATCAGCTTGGCTTAAAAAAACATGATTATTCTCCGGTATTATATGCAAATAAGAAAATCGTTGAAAATATAAAAAAACAATATGGTGAATTTAAGAATATAACAATTGGTGTATGTGTTGGTAGGGGCGACATTACATATACGGATAGAAGAAGAAAAAAATATGTATACACCAGGGGTTGGGGTGATTTAGAACAACATATCAGCAATATGACTGCATTGATTCAAAAAATTATCGATATGGAATGGAATGTGGTTATGGTTGGTGGAAAACAAGAAGAAGAAATCAGTATTCGGATTTTAGATAAAATAAAAACTTATAATAATATAATCAATACAGTAGGCAAAACTACAGTGGCGGAATCGATTGCAATTGCTTCGCTTTGTAAAGTTATGGTTGGAGTTGACACAGGCATGCAACATGTTGCGGATGCAGTGGGTATCCCTACAGTTTCAATATTTGGACCGACAAATCCCAAGACACATGGAGCATATTCCGAAAAGGCACATTTTGTTCAAGGTCGCCAACAGTGTCAGTATTGTTATGGAACTGAAAAATATACAAATTGTTTAGATAGAAAATGTTTAAGCTTAATTAAAATCAATGATGTTTTTGAAGAAATAAAAAAAGCGGTCTGTGGCAGGGAGTAGCGAGATATGAATATAGACTCGATCTTATCAAAAAAAATACTGGTCATTGGAGATGTTATGTTGGATGTCTATTTCAGCGGTGAGGTAACCAGAATCTCTCCTGAAGCACCTGTTCCCATATTTAAAAAAACTGGTCAGCGATGTGTTTTGGGCGGAGCGTCAAATGTTGCGGCAAATCTTGTTGCCGCCAATCAGGAAACCTCGGTTTTATCTATGGTAGGTGATGATACAGAGGGCGCATTGATAAAAGATTTATTTGCAGAAATTGGAGTCGATGCTTCTCAAGTAAAAACATGGGAAAAACCCACAATAACAAAAACCAGGTTTCTTGCGGAAAACAATCAGCAAGTGATGAGACTTGATATAGAAGACAGTCATTTGATATCTAAGGAAGAAGAGTATTCATTAGCGACAATTTTTGAAGGAGTGGTGGAAAAATTTGATGTTATTCTTATCTCGGATTATATGAAAGGACTTTTGACATATGATTTCACAAAGCAGATAATAAGCATAGCCAATGCTCATGGAAAGAAAGTACTTGTTGATGTAAAGGATCCGTGTTTTGAAAAGTATAAAGGAGCATGGCTTCTTAAACCAAACAAGAAAGAACTGGGGGTTCTTACTCAAATGCCGGTAACAGATGATGAGAAAATTGTGGAGGCAGCCAAATTTTTGCGGGAAAAAACGGGATGTGAATATGTTTTAACTACATGTGGAGCAAAAGGAATGATTTTAGTTGGCAATAATGTAGTTTATCACCTCGATACTGTAGGGAAATCTGTTTATGATGTTGCGGGTGCCGGTGATACAACAATTGCTTATCTTGCCGCTGCGCTTGCAAGTGGATTGGAAATAAAAGAAGCAATGAAAATAGCCAATCATGCGGCAGGTATTCAGGTCAGCAAGGTTGGAACATCGATTGTATATCTTCACGAAGTAGAGGAGTCTATAAAAGCAATAAACGGCTTTGGCAAGCAAAAAATTTTTAGAATAAACGAGAGAGCACAATTAAAACTTTTGATTAAGGAATGGCGAAACAAAAATTGGACAATTGCAACAACAAACGGGTGCTTTGACATTATACATCGAGGGCATATTTCCATGCTTGAACAGGCAAAACGATTTGCTGATAAGCTTATTGTAATGGTTAATACCGATGCATCCGTAAAACGATTGAAAGGGGCAAACAGACCAATTAATTCGGAAGAAGATCGTGCAATGGTCATTGCAGCTCTTGATTGTGTAGATGCGGTTGTATTATTTGATCCTTTTGTGGATAATAAATTTATTCCTGGGGAGGATTTGGACGGATTGAGTGATGCTTTAAGAAAAATAGCTGCAGAGGCACCAATGGGTATATTAAAGTTGATTTCACCTGATGTTCATGTAAAGGGCGGAGATTATACCGTTGATCAAGTTCCTGAAGCAATGTATGCAAGGTCCTTTCGTGCCGTACCATTTGTAAAAGGATATTCAACTACACAGACAATAAGGAAAAGCAGCAAGCAAGGTTTGGTGGAGAAAAATGAGAAGTTTAATTACTGAACGTATTCGAGATAGCATTAATGTTAAAAAAAAACTGGCAGAAAATGTTGAGTTGTTAGATACGGTTGAAGCTTTAGTCAGAGAAATTGTAAATGTCATTAAAACAGGACATAAACTGGTATTATGCGGAAATGGCGGCTCGGCATCCGATGCGCTTCATTTTGCGGGAGAGATAGTTGGTCGTTTTCAAAAAGAACGTGAAGCATGGCCGGCGGTTGTACTAAATGCAGATGTGGCAACTCTAACTGCTATAGCAAACGATTATGGCTATGATAATGTCTTTGCACGCCAAGTACAGGGACAATGCCGTCCCGGAGATATTTTTATCGGAATTAGCACAAGCGGAAACAGCGAGAATGTATACAGAGCAGTTGAAACAGCAAAGTTAAAAGGTTGTAAGACATCAGCTTTATTGGGTAAAGATGGTGGGAAAATCGGAGAGAAGGTTGATTATCCGATAATCGTGCATTGTGATACAACTGCGAGAGTGCAGGAAAGCCATATATTGTTAATTCATATTATATGCGAGATGGTTGAAAATGAGCTTAAATAAGGCTGTATTTTTGGACAGAGATGGCACTATAAATAAGGAAAAAAATTATCTTTACAAAATAGAGGATTTTGAATTTATTCCCGGTGTACTCAAAGGACTTAAAATGCTTCAAAATGCCGGTTTTTTACTTGTTATTATAACAAATCAATCGGGTATAGGAAGAGGTTTTTATACGGAGTGCGATTACTTTAAATTAATGAATTATATGTTAGGGGAATTAAAGAAGAACGGGATTAATATAGCCAAATCCTACTATTGCCCTCATTTAAAAAACGCAAGCGTGGAAAAATACAGAATTGACTGCGAGTGCAGAAAACCGAAAACAGGCCTGTTCGTGCAAGCAATACATGAGCTTGATATAGATATAGACAAAAGTTTTGCAATTGGCGATAAAATAAGCGATTTGGAAATGTGTTTCAATACAAATTGCAGGGGGTTTCTTGTTGGAAATCCGGATGGTCAAAAAAAAATATTTGAGTTAAGTTTAGATAAGAGAAGTAAGATTGAATATAAAGCGTCCTTAAAAGAGGCAGCAGAAAAAATATGTTCAATAATTTAATGGAGATGTAAGATTTATATGAATGATAATGAAAAATGGTTTGTTGTTATAAATGGTATAAACAAGAATATAAACTTCGGATTATATGTGTGGAATGACATAGCGGATGAAGTAACGATAAAAACAGAAGTCAGTAATTTATCCAATACAATTTTAAAAAAAATGATAAAGGCGCATTTTTCAAATAAACTTAATAATATTATAAATTTACCTTTTAAGGGGATATGGAATAACCATTTTTCAATTCAGCCGGACGAATTGTGTTCCGGTACCAATTATATTATTTTTCAGACGGGTGTTAAATATTCTCCAACATATATCAAATTTTTAAAAGAAAAATATAATACCAAAATAATTTTATATATGCCGGATACGATTGAAAATATAGGTATAGCTTATGATAAACAATCTTTTGAAAGATATAAAAAATATTATCAAATAGACCGATGTTTTTCTTTTGATCCTCATGATTGTGAAGAATACGATATGGAATTTTTTGATTTTTATTCCTTTATAAGAACAGATGATTTATCTGCTGAAAGTACTGACCTGTTGTATATAGGGAATTACAGAAACCACGAAAGGCTTGAAATATTAAAGGGTGTTGTTAAGAAGACTCCAGGAGAATTAAATTACAAAATTCGTTTGAACAGTGTTCCGCGAGATAAAATAAACGAATGTGTGGGTATAGAGGTAAATCAACCCATGAACTACAATGAGATCGTTGCCTATACAAAGAAAACAAAATGCATCTTGGAGATACTGAATAATGGGCAGAAAGGTAACACTTTGAGATTTAAGGAGGCGGTTTGTTATAATAAAAAACTGCTGACAAATAATGAAGCTGCAAGATATAGTAAATACTACAATCCTAAATTTATTCAAGTGTTTAGGGATGTTAAAGAAATTAATTGGGATTGGGTAAAGAAAGATGTTACGGTTGATTATGGATACGAGGGTGAGTTTTCACCAAGAAATTTCTTGAATAAAATAAAAGTAGATTAAAAAAGGGGAATTTTTACCTGTTATTTTGATTGATAAAATAGTTAATAAAAAACAATATTAAACTTGCTTAAACAGGAGGGTATTAACATCAATGTTGCGTATAATAAGAAGTCTTCTGGAACCATTAAGAATTGTACTGTTTGATACGACATGGCGTAAATACAATCATCATAATTTTACACATGCGGGATGTAGATTTGATAGAGATAAAGTATATGTTGGTACAGGGACATACGGTAAAATTAATGTATATACATATAATAATAAACATGCAGGAAAATTAATTGTAGGAAATTATTGTTCTATTGCAAATTCTGCCATTTTTTTAACAGCAGGGAATCATGATTACAGCGTGTTTTCTACATACCCATTTCACGCTTATTTTTTTAATGAAGATTATAATTCTGTATGCGTGTGGGGGGGGTACAAATGGAGATATAGTAATCGATGATGATGTTTGGTTATGTGAACGTGTGACAATTTTATCGGGATCTCATATAGGACAAGGTGCCATAATAGCGGCCGGGGCTGTGGTAAGTGGTGAAATCCCGCCGTATTCAATTGCTGGTGGTATACCTGCTAAAGTTATAAAATATCGTTTTCAGGAAGATATTATTTCAGAACTTCTAAAGATTGATTTCAAAAAAATTGATAAGGAATTTATTTATAACAACAAAGGAAATATTTGTAAAAAAATAAAAAAAATAAACGATTTAGAGTGGCTTAGATCAACCTATGATGAAAAATAATTAAGTAAACAACCTTTTTTGATTCGGACAGAAGTTGTGCTCCGAAGGTAATCATATTCTTTTTTGCGGTGTACATATTAACCGACATATATCAAAATGGTAAAAAATATAATACAAAAGTAATTCTACATATGCAGGATATGTTTGAATATGTTTGTATAGATTATGAGAAATAATACTATGAAAAATGAAAAGATAATAGAAGGTAAATAGTATGAAAATATATTTAAAAAAAAGTAATATAAATTTTTTTGTTATATTGTTTTTGGGTAGTGTGCTTTCTAAGCTCTGGTTGAATGTATATGTTTGGGTAGCAACTATTATTGTGATTTTTTTTTATTTTATTATTTTAGATTTTAATAAATTAACGATTTCAACTGCTCTGATCAAAGAATTTCCTTTTTTCTTGGGTGCTGGTATAGCTATTTCCAGCACTATCGTATATCAGCAAAACATTAGATATGTTATAGAGATATTGATAAACATATTATTAAGTTTATTAGGATATTATATGCTATCGTTGCTTGGAGATAAATATTTAAAATCAGGCATACAATTTTTGTGTATATTATTAGCCGTTGTGTGTGTTTTCGGGATATTTGAATATATAACTAAAGTTAATATTTTTGATAATATTATGATAGGAGAATTGTCAGGATATAAAAACGAAAGAATTTACGGACCATTCAGACATCCGATAATTTATGCTAATTGTATGCTATTTGGTCTGATAGGATTCATCTTCTTGTTTAGAAAATCTGTATTGCAAAGATTGGCAATATTACTGATTATAAGTAATATTATCTTGTCGGGCTCGCGATCATCATGGTTAGGGATTATGTTTTTAGGGTTAATGGCCATTTGCAGAGTATTTTATAAGATGAAGATAAAATTAAGTAAAAATTCCCTGATTTATTCATTTTTAGCATTATTTAGTATTTGGCTATTTTATAAATTGAAATTATTAACTTATTTAGTAAGCAGGATTGAAAGTGTATTTGGATACAATAATGGTTATCAAAGAATAGCAACAATATTTTATATTATTAAAAATTTTGTTGCCGGTTCTATAGATAATATTTTAATTGGTAATGGCAGTCATGCTGCAGCCGATATAATGTTAAAGGTTACATTTCAATGGACAAATTTTAGTACAACAGATAATCTGTACATAAGTGATTTATATAATTTTGGATTGGTTTATATTTTCATTATGTGTTATTATTTTTTGAAAATTATAAAAAGATTTATAAAAAATAGTGTAGACAAATTAGAACTAATGCTGGAATCGGTTCTCATATCATTTTTTGTAGTATTCTTTTTTTATGAACCTTTTGTGCATTATCCTGTAAGCTCTCTTTTCTTTGTTTCATTTGGAGCATTATTATATAAATGGAACACAAGTCTCATATACACATAGAAAATTGAATTACATAAATTTGAAATGAAGACAATTGATTAGTTTATCTTTATTGTCTTTAAAGATAATTAATTTAGGTGATAATCGTGAAAAGATTTTTAAAAAATTTTTCATATACTTTTTTAAGCAATATAATATCATTGCTAATATCATCTGTGATTACTTTTATTGTGCCCAAATTTCTTAAAGTTGAAAGTTACGGGTATTTTCAATTATATCTTTTTTATGTAAATTATATAGGTTTTTTTCATTTTGGCTGGTGTGACGGCATTTTTTTGAGATATGCAGGCGCATACTATGATAAATTGGACAAAAAGCTTTTCAGTGGGCAATTTTATATGTTGGCATTTTTTGAAATATTAATAGGCACATTCATAATATGTTATGGATATTTTTTTACTTCAGATGAAACAAAGTGGTTTGTTATAACTTGTGTGGGTATATCTACTGTTTTAATAATTCCTAGATGTCTTTTGCAGTATTTATTGCAGGGAACAAACAGAATTAAGGAATATGCTGTTATAACAATGATCGAAAAAATAATTACGGTTGTTGGAATTTTCCTGTTGTTTGTTATGCAATATGCAAACTATCAAGCGGTAATAGTGGCGGATCTAATGGGCAAGTTGTCATCATTGATATATTCAGTGTTTTGCTGTAAAGATATTGTATTTGAGAGACCATGCAAAATTAAACAATCAATTAGGGAGGCATTGATTAATGTAAAGGTCGGACTCAATTTAATGTTAGCTAATATAGCCAGTTTTCTTATAATTGGTTTGATTAGAATGGCAATAGAAAAAAAATGGGATATTGCAACATTTGGGAAAATTTCATTAACAATTTCAATTTCAAATCTTTTGCTTGTTGTAATAAAGGCTGTAGCGAATGTCATTTTTCCGTTGCTGAAGCGAATGAGTCAAGATAAATATTCTGAGGTTTACAAAATCCTTCGTGACAGTATGATGATTCCATTACTGGGAATGATGGTATTCTACTATCCAATAAAAACAATTTTGTCATTGTGGTTGCCAAACTATGCAGACAGTCTTAAATATATGGCAATATTATTTCCTATATGTATTTATGAAAGTAAAGACACACTTTTAATAAACACATATTTAAAAGCGCTAAGAAAGGAAAAATGGCTTTTGGCTGTAAATGCCGCAACTGTTTTGTTTAGTGTACTGCTGTCATATATAAGTGTGTTTGTATTACAAAACTTGGATACAGCAATTCTTTCAATAGTTATATTGCTTGCTTGTCGATGTATAATATCTGAAGTATTGCTAACAAACTTAATAGAAAATGCAAACTTGTATAAAGATATTGTGTTGGAAAATATTTTGTCAGTTTTATTTATTATTACAAGTTGGAGTATCGGAGGAATGCTTGGGCTGATTCTATACATGATAAGTTATTTGATTTATTTGTTTTTAAAGAGGAACAATATTTTAAAACTTGCAGGGTTATTAAAACAATATGTCAGATCATGATAAAGGTGAAAAAAGTTAATTTGCCATTTTTTTACTATTTGTTATGTACGGTGCATGTGGAAATATTACGATGTATCTTTCAATACCAATATCTTTTTTGGATAAATATAAACGACTAATGCATGTAGAAGTCTTCTATCGTATTATATAACTCAATTAAAATAATTAAGAAAGGAACGATGAAAAATATGAAGGTTTTATTTGGAGTTGATTCATTCTTTCAATTAATCGTTGCAATAAATCTAAAAATGAGCATATATGAAAAGGACTGTGCTGATATCATTATTTATTCGTCTACACCGAATGCTGATAAAGTATGCCGTAAACTTGAACAGACTAAAATTTTTGAAAGATGTTTTTTTGCCGATACAGTACTTACAAAATGCGGGAATAGTTATTCTTTTAAAGAGAAATTTCCGAAATATTTTGTATATTTAGCTTCATTGGTTACACCGAAGCAATGTATGCGTAAAATAATAGGTGCAGGTGATTTAAATTATGATATTTTCTTGTTTAACGGTATAGGTGCTCTTCCGGAATGTATATTTAACTGCTGCAAAAAAAATAACGATAACATTATATGTTATAGATTTGAAGACGGTTATATTAGTTCTACACTTAATTATGGAAGTAAAAAAGGAAAATTGCGAATGATTTTTGAAAAAATTATTCGTGGATTATTTAAAAACTATGATATCGAATATTCCATAAAAGGGTATTATTTTATGGAACCGGATCTTGTCAATTATAAATTTAATTATCCTGTTTTGAAAGTCCCAAAACTAAGCAGAGATAATAATGAACTTTTAATTGCTTTAAATTTTATTTTTGACTACGATATAGCTGAGAATGTCTACAAAGAAAAATATATTTTTCTTGAGTCCGGAAGCACATTTTTCGATAATAGCGATAGTGATGTGGATATTCAATACATAAAAGAACTAATAAAGCTTGTGGGAAAAGAGAACATTCTTATTAAACTACATCCCAGAAGCAAAAAAAACCGTTTTTCCGAACTGGGTGTTCATGTCGCGGAAAAGTCTTCTGTTCCATGGGAACTTATACAATTGAACAATTCTTTTGATAATAAAATACTTATAGCGATAGATTCTTCTCCTATATTGACATCACATGTGTATTTTCATGATAAATGTAAATCAATACTTTTATATAAGGCTATAAATAATTATAAATTACCTGTAAAAAATCTTGAACAATATATAACAGAATTTGCTAAAATGTATTCATCTGAAAAGTTGTATGTTCCGGAAAATTCTGAAAAATTTAAAAAAATTATAAACCAGATAAAGGATGACAGGATATTTTAAGTATGGAAATAGTAGCTTAAAAATCCTTTGTAAACAAAGGAGATTGATGATATAAAAGATGATTCCAATAAAAAAATCAGTTGCACCAAAAGTAAGTTTGGGAAGTGTCAATAGGTTTTCGCAAAACTGGTTTCAACCATTTGCAGCCGATAGACAGCCGGCTACATGGTATAGTCTGGTATATACGAGTATCAGGAAACTTTGCCATTCGGAAATGCCCCATTAAGTCAAGCCGTATCAGATTTTTATTATGTTATTCGCCTGTACTTTTAGAGAATGATAAAACAGGTTTTTAGAACCCTGTTTTATGCAGGATGGACAAAATCCCTCAGAAACAGAAGGGCTATGGAAAAGGGAGGGAATACCCTCAAAATCCAAAGAATCCCTTCAAAAATTTGGAGAGTTGTTTTTTAGTGAACAAAGTTTTGCGTATAATTGGGATTTCTTAAAAACATAAACTGCGAAAAACAAAACGCTTAAATAAGTAGGTAGTGTCAAGTAACTTATGAAAAAAAGGGTCAAAAAGAAAAGGCCCAAGCGAACCTTGAAAATAGCAGATGTTG
>CANQEV010000008.1 GCA_947595925.1 uncultured Acetatifactor sp.
ATCATTGTTCTTGCTTAACAGCACATAACCTGGTTCAGCACATAATTTTTGTTATGTGCTTAAGAACATAACAAAAAAAACTGGTTATTCCATGACTCAGTCAAAGGTGCTGAAGCCAGTGCCATCATCTACAGCATTTCCGAAACAGCAAAGCTGAGTGGTCTCAGGCCATACTTCTATTTCAGGCATCTGCTTACGGAATTGCCCAAACGCTGCGACAAGGAAGGAAATATAGATCCCGCAGAACTGGACGACCTTTTGCCCTGGTCAGAGAAACTTCCAGACGAATGCAGAAAACCGCGCCGTTGAAAAACGGCGTTGATTTATCGGTCAGCGAATGATTTTACGCATACGATAAGTTTCAATTTTGGGGTTTTCAAATTTTGTAAATCTTGTGGTGTAAAGCTGGTTTAAATATGGTACAATGGAGATACCGTGATTTTCAGCTTGAGAGGATGTTTTTCACTATCATTGCGCTCATATAATAATATCGAAGAAGAGGTGTACCGTATAGCACACCATTGGCTCGCAAATTTGTATAGATTGATAAAGATTTATGCAAAACCAGGGCAAAAGTCAAAATCAGAATAAAACGCCAAATCATTAAAAATCAAGGCCTACAGGCTTATGAAGGGATATCATAACAATGATAAAAATATATTTTTGCTGCCACGGCAATATCTGCCGCTCCACCATGTGTCAGAGCGTTTTTCAACATATGATCGACACCCTCGGTCTTTCTGACCAGTTCGAAATCGATTCCTTTGCCACCAGTACGGAGGAGATCGGGAATCCGCCGCACCGGGGCACGGTGAACAAGCTGCGGGAGGTGGGGATACCGCTTTTGCCGCACCGGGCGAAGCAGATCACCTGGAGCGATTATGTGAGGGCGGACTATGTGATCGGGATGGATACCTGGAACATGAGAAATCTGCAGAGGATGCTGAAGGGGGACCCGGACGGGAAAGTGTATAAGCTTTTGAACTTTGCGGGAAGTGACAGAGATATCGCGGACCCATGGTACACGGGAAATTTTGATGAGACCTATGACGATGTGATAGAGGGGTGCGAGGGACTTTTGAAATATCTGAGGAAGGAAAGAAAAATATAAGGCAGCCGGGAGATGCGGCGGAGAAGGAAAAGGAGGCTGGTTATGCAGAAGTACATGATGGCGTTGGATCAGGGAACGACGAGTTCTCGTTGTATTCTATTTGACAAGGGCGGCAATATCTGTTCCATGGCACAGAAGGAATTTGCCCAGATTTACCCGCAGCCGGGGTGGGTGGAGCATGATCCGCAGGAGATCTGGTCCAGTCAGCTTGCGGTTGCCATCGAGGCAATGGCGCGGATTGGGGCCGGGGCGGAGCAGATCAGCGGGATCGGGATCACAAACCAGAGGGAGACTACGATCCTCTGGGATAAGGTGACCGGAAAGCCGGTGTATAACGCCATCGTCTGGCAGTGCCGCCGCACTTCGGACAGGATCGAGGCGCTGAAGGCAGAGGGGTTTGACAGGACGGTTCGGGCAAAGACGGGGTTGATCCCGGACGCGTATTTCAGCGCGTCGAAGATCGCCTGGATCCTGGACAATGTGCCGGGGGTCCGGGAGCGGGCGGAAAAGGGGGAACTGCTCTTTGGCACGGTGGACACCTGGCTTATCTGGAACCTTACGAAGGGCGCGGTGCATGTGACGGATTATACCAACGCTTCCCGAACGATGCTGTTTGACATTCACAGGCTTTGCTGGGACGAGGAGATCTTAGAGTATTTCCGGATACCGGCCTGCATACTGCCGAAGGTTATGCCTTCCAGCTGTATTTACGGGGAGACGGACGAGGCGGTGCTGGGAGGACGGATCCCCATTGCGGGGGCGGCCGGGGATCAGCAGGCGGCGCTTTTCGGGCAGAATTGTTTTGAACCCGGGCAGGTGAAAAATACATATGGGACGGGCTGTTTTCTCCTGATGAATACGGGGGACAGGGCCATTGATTCCAAGGCGGGGCTTCTGACTACCATTGCGGCCGGGGGACAAGGGAAGATTGAGTATGCGCTGGAGGGCAGCGTTTTTGTGGCGGGAGCGGCGGTACAGTGGCTCCGGGACGGTATGCGGATGTTTCCCGAGGCTTCAAAGTCTGAAATGTATGCCGGACGGGTGGAGGATACCGCGGGAGTCTATATTGTCCCGGCCTTTGCGGGCATGGGTGCGCCGTACTGGGATCAGTATGCCCGGGGAACTGTGGTGGGGATCACCAGGGGATGTACGAAGGAACATTTCGTCAGGGCGGTCCTGGAGTCCATTGCCTATCAGACCGCGGATGTGCTGGAGGCTATGAAGCAGGACAGCGGGCTGGATTTAAAAAGCTTGAATGTGGATGGCGGGGCCAGCGCCAACGATTTTCTGATGCAGTTTCAGGCGGATATCGTGGACACCAGGGTGCAGAGGCCGAAGTGCATTGAGACCACTGCTCTGGGGGCGGCGTATCTTGCCGGGCTTGCGGTGGGGTATTGGAGTGACCAAAAAGAGATCCGGGAGAACTGGAGTCTTGGACGGGCTTTTGAGCCGGAGATGGCACCCCAGCGGCGCGCGGAGCTCTTAAAGGGCTGGAAGCGCGCCGTGAAATGCGCCAGATTCTGGGCGGAATGTCCGGATTAAACGGAGAGCCTTATTTGGAGCGCTCCCCGGGGATCAGGTGAGCCCGCTGCAGGCCCAGGTAGATCACGGGCAGCAGGATCAGCTGAACGACGATGCCGGGGAAGCTGGACACAAAGTAGCCGGTGGCCCAGGCTTTTACGGTAAAGGCACCGGGGGCGAAGATCAGGCCCCGGGCGATGCCGGTGATGATCCGGCCGGCCAGCATGGCGGTGAGAAGGCTGATGTAAAGGTCGGCGATCAGCTTACCGGTGTGTACGAATTTCATCATAAGTCCGGTGATCAGGCCGTAGAGCGCCAGTTCCACCATCATGACGGGCAGATAAGCCATGCCGGGCATCTGGGTGATCAGGCTGGAGAGCAGAGGGCCTATGATGCCGCAGGCCAGGCCGTACTGCCAGCCGCAGACCAGGCCGCAGAGCAGCACCGGCAGGTGCATGGGGGAAAACAGGGTTCCACCGTCGGGAATCAGGTGGAATGCCAGGGGCAGCACCACGCAGAGCGCGATGCAGACCGCGGTTGTGACTAACTTTACCATGGATTGATTTTTCATGTTTGACCTCTTTCTGCAAAAATGCTGTATTTTCGGAACGCAAAAAAACCATGAATGTTCCGCCCTTTTCTAAGGGGTGCGAAAGCCTTCATGGCGATCTGTATCCTAGTATTGTGATAAGCTGCGTGTGAAAAATGTGGAACTGTGAGCCTTCGGCGGCGTTCTTCTGAACGCGGATCCCTTCCTGGGAGAATCCGAAATGACTAAATTTATCTTAGCGGAAAGCGGGAAGAATGTCAAGGCTGGATTTTCCGGATACTGGGCGACGGGATGGATTGCTGCAGAAGAGAAAGCCACATTATGGAAAGATAGTGCTGCAACAAAAAGAGTGCGTGACGACAGCAAAGAAAGTGCGGCAAATACAAAAAAGCATAGCAACAACAAAGAAAGCGTAGCAAATACAAAGAAAGCATAGCAATAGTAAAGAAAGTACCTCCACAACAGAGATAACAAAGACAACACGGCAACAACAAAGAAAGCTTAACAATAAAGAGGGCGTTGCGGCACGAAAGAGTTGTTGTTATGAAAAAGAAAGGGAGCGTCGGGATGACACAGAGGGAGTTATTTTGCGGGCAGAAAAGCAGGCATCCGTCGATGGAAGCCCAGGACTGGATGAAGCTTTGTTTTCAGGCGGCTTTTGGCGCGGAGCACCTGGCGCTGGACCCGGCAGCAGCGCAAAACTATCTGCGGGAAGAGTTTGAAAAGACGCCCGCAGGGTCAGGGCCTCTTTATGAGGAAATTTCAGAGGAGACGGTGCGGGTCAATCTGGGAGCCTGGAAGAGGGAAGGGCTGCCGGAGGAATGGCTGCTTCGGATGTTCCTGCAGACGGCGGAAAATCCGCCGAAAGAGGGGGAAAGACGGTTCCGGGAGCTGACGGAACTGGTGACGGATATTCTAAGAGAGGGGCAGACGACTGCCGGGTCAGCGGCCCCGGGACAGACGAAAAAAGAGGCGGCGGCTGCGGAGGGGTCTGCGGGCGGCGCGATCGGTCCAGGCCAGCCGGAAAAAGAGGAGACGGACACGGAGGGGCCTGCGGGCGGCGTGGCCTCCCTTCGACAGTGGAAGGAATATCTGGCGGCCTATCCTCTGGACAATCCCCACGCTGTGCATCACAGCGAGAGCTACCGCGCTGCGGAAAAACCTGCTTACAGGCTGGTCTGCAGGCGGTTTCTGCGGATCTTTCCGGTTTTGCGGAAACTGGCAGAGCTCCGGGCTGACAGGGGGAGCGGTACGGTGCTGGTGGCGGCATTGGACGGCCGGAGCGCTTCCGGGAAGACCACGCTGGCGGATCAGCTTCAGAGGGTGACCGGCGCCGGCGTGATCCACATGGACGATTTTTTCCTGCCGGGGGAGCTGCGGATCCCGGAGCGGCTTGCGGAGCCCGGAGGGAATGTGCATTATGAGAGGTTTGCGGAGGAAGTGCAGCCCTTTTTGAGAAAACGGGAACCCTTCTCTTACAGGGTGTTTGACTGTGGGAAAATGGCCCTGGGGGAGGAGCAGCTGGTGCCCGGCGGGGAGCTGCGGATCGTTGAGGGAGCCTACAGCTGTCATCCGAAGTTCGGAGAGTATATGGATCTGCGGGTGTTCTGCGATGTGGAGAGCGGGGAGCAGGAAAGGCGGATCCTGGCGCGGAACGGGGCGGAAATGCTGGGACAGTTCCGGGAGAGATGGATCCCCCTGGAGGAACGGTACTTTGCGGCGTACGGGATCCGGGAGCAGGCGGAGATCCTGTTGTGAGGGAGTATGACCCGGAGGAAGGGATGCAGGCGCGGGCACAGAGACGGCAGGGATAGCAGGAGCGAAAAACTGCGGCGGCAGGAATCACAAGGGAAGAAAATGAGTGGCAGGAATAACAGGAGGAGAGAGAAATGAGGATCATGGTCATGGACGGTCAGGGCGGGGGCGTCGGCAGAAGTCTGGTGGAGGCCCTGCGGGAGAGGATACCGGAGGCGGAGATCATCGCCGTAGGCACAAACGCTGCGGCCACCGCCAATATGATGAAGGGTGGCACGAGCCTGGGGGCCACTGGGGAAAACGCGGTGGTCTATAACAGCCGCAGGGTGGACGCGGTCTGCGGCCCCATGGGGATCCTGATGGCAAACGCCATGCTGGGGGAGATCACGCCGAAGATGGCGGAGGCGGTGTCCTCCGGTGAGGCGCCGGTGTTTTTGATACCGATGAACAAGTGCTCCGCCAGGGTGATGGGGGTCGCGGAGAAAAAGCTTCCGGAGTATGTGAGGGAAGCGGCGGAAAAGGTCGCGGAGCTTGGGTGAAGAGGCCCATCAGAGAGGAGGTTCTTGTTCACAGAATCTACACACAGTTGACATAAAACATTGACAAATCATCCTTAGAATACGAAAAGAGACAGATTGGAGGAAACAAAGAACCAATCGGGAAAGGTATTAAAAGGATGATCGAAGTTACAAATCTCACTAAAAGGTATGGGGATCAGACGGCCGTGGATCACCTCTCTTTCCGTGTGGAAAAGGGGCAGATCTACGGTTTTTTAGGTCCCAACGGGGCGGGTAAATCCACCACGATGAATATCATCACCGGTTATCTTGCAGCTACCGAGGGTACCGTCGTGATCGATGGCAAGGATATTCAGAAGGAGCCGGAGGAAGCAAAGAAAAAGGTTGGGTATCTGCCGGAGATACCGCCCTTGTACATGGATATGACGGTGGAGGAATATCTTCTGTTTGCGTCGGAGCTCAAGAAAGTGCCGAAGAAGGACCGGAAGGAGCAGATGCAGAAGGCCATGGAGCTCACCGGTATCGCGGATAAGGGCAGGCGTCTCATCAAGAATCTTTCCAAGGGCTATCGTCAGCGGGTGGGTCTGGCCCAGGCCATTCTGGGGGATCCGGAGGTTCTGATCCTAGATGAGCCCTCGGTGGGTCTGGATCCGAAGCAGATCATAGAAATGAGGGAGTTGATTCGAAAGCTGGGAGAAAATCACACCGTTATCCTGAGCTCCCACATCCTCTCGGAAGTCAGCGCCATCTGCGACCATATCATGATCATCGCCCATGGGAAGCTGGTCGCCAGCGATTCCCCGGAAGGGCTTCAGAAGCTGATGGAGGGATCCCGGGAACTGGAGCTGACGGTAAAAGGCGCTTATGAGAGTATTCGGACGATCCTGGAGAAAATAGACGGCGTGGAGACTGCGGAGCAGGAGAGCTCCGGGGAGAAGGGCTGCGCTAAATTAAAATTGACATGCCGGGAGGACGAGGATGTCCGGGAGGCGGTCTTTTACGCGCTGGCTGAGGCAAAGCTCCCGATCCTGGAAATGACGCTCCGCAGGAGATCCCTGGAGGATATTTTCCTGGAGCTGACGGAACCTGAGGAACCGGAGAAAGAGGGAACGGGCGAGCAAAGTGAGCCAGATATGGTTTCCGAAAACGAAAAGGAAGGGGAGGTACAGTGACATGTTTGCGATCTATAAGAAAGAGCTGAAATCCTATTTTTATTCCTTTATTGGGCCCCTGTTCATTGCGGCAGTCCTGTTTTTTGCAAGTCTCTATTTTTTCGTGTATAACCTCTTAAACGGGTATCCCTATATTTCCCAAGCGGTTTCCGGCATAACGTTTCTGTTTCTGATTGCCGTTCCAGTGTTGAGCATGCGGATCCTGGCGGAGGAGAGGCGGAGCAAGACGGACCAGCTGATCTTGACGGCCCCTGTCTCTGTGGGTACCATTGTGGTCGGAAAGTTTCTGGCGCTTTTGACGATTTATGTGATACCGGTGGCGATAGTCTGCGTTTACCCCTTGATTATGAGCAGGTTTGGCGAAGTTCCCCTGCCGGAATCTTATCTTGCGATCCTGGGATTCTTTCTCTACGGCATGGCCAGCATTGCCATCGGCGAATTCCTTTCGGCCTTGACGGAGAGTCAGGTCATTGCGGCGGTTCTCTCGTTTCTTGCCTTGTTCGCGGGATATATGATGCCATCTCTATGCAGCCTGATCTCAGAGACGGGCAATTTCCTGACAAAGATCCTGGGTTGTCTGGATATGTATACGCCTTTTGAGGAGATGATGAACGGGACCTTAAACTTGAAGTCCGTCGTCTATTACTTCCTTTTGACGATAATGGCGCTGTTTTTGACGGCGCAGGCCATTCAGAAGAGGCGTTACAGCGTTTCCGTGAAGAATCTGCGTGCCGGCGCATACAGCACGGGGGCTATCGTGCTGATGGCGGCTGTGGTCTTGGCCGTGAATCTGATACTGGATGAAATGCCCTCCTCCTGGATCAATCTGGATATTACGCAGGAAAAACTGTATTCCCTCACGGAGCAGACCGTGGATTTTGTAAAGGCCATGGATCAGGATGTGACGATCTATGTGATCGCCTCCGAGGACGGTCAGGACGAGACGCTTGCCCAGACGCTGGAGAGATATGACGACCTTTCGGATCACATTACGGTGGAATATGTGGATCCTGCCGTGAACCCCAGGTTTTATACGCAATATACGGACAGTATCTCGATGAATAGCCTGATCGTCGTCAGTGAAAAGCGGAACCGGGTGATAGACTATGGCGATATTTATGAGTTCTCCTACGATTATGATTACTACACAGGGGGCTATTCCTCTACGCCAACCGGTTACGATGGAGAGGGGCAGATCACCAGCGCGTTGGACTATGTGCTGTCTGACGATATGCCGAAACTGTACCTGACGGAGGGACACGGAGAGTCCGGGTTCAGCAGCAGTTTTAATGATGCTCTGAGGAAGGAGAATGTGGACTACGAGACCATCAATCTTATGGACTACGATGTGGTTCCGGAGGACGCGGCGTGTCTCGTCCTTTTTGCCCCCGGCGCGGATCTTTCCGCGGACGACAGGGATAAGGTTCTGAATTATCTGAAGCAGGGAGGAAATGTGGTGTTCATTGCGGGATACGCCGAGGGCGCGACTCCCAATCTGGATGCGGTCCTGGATTATATGGGACTGGATCTGGCAGAGGGCCTTGTGGTGGAAAAAGACCAGGGGGCTTATTACAGGAATCCCTATTATCTTCTGCCGGAGCAGCTTTCCTGCACCTATACATCTGGCCTGTACAACAAATATTATGTCTTTGCACCCTATGCACAGGGCATCTTAACGAAAGGGAATGGGGACGAGAGTCTTTCTTTTCAGAGTTTCCTGACAACATCGGACGAGGCTTTTGCCAAGGCGGACGCGATGGATAATATGGAGAACTTTGATGAGAGCCAGGGCGATGTGGACGGTCCTTTTTCCATCGGGGTTGAGGCCGTGAGAGAACTGGACGGGGAGAAAAAGGCGACGCTTGTGGCGTACGGCTGCGCGCAGATGTTCACGGACGATGCCAATAGTATGGTGGGCGGTGCGAACCTGATGCTGTTCACTAATACGTTCAGCGGCTTTATCGATCATGAGGTCAATATTTCCATTCCCGCGAAGGATTATTCCGTCACCTACCTGACCGTTCCCCAGTCCCAGGCGGTTCTGTATGGGGTGCTGACGGTGATCGTTTTGCCGCTGGCGTTCGTGATAGGCGGCTTTATTGTCTGGTTTCGGAGGCGCCGCTATTAAGGATGGAAATCTGTATGGCAGGAAAAGGAGGATGCAGAGATGAAGAGACAGAGAGTTCAGATCCTGGCCCTGGCCGTGGTGCTGTTGGCCTTGGCGGGAGTCTTCCTGGGGATCAGATATTTTAATCAGGTGCAAGCCCAAAAGCCGGCGGAGGAGGAAGAAGTCATCACGGTAATCAACCTTGCTGAGGAGGATGTGAGGGTCATGTCCTATACCTACGAGGGGAAGACGGTCACTTTTGAACTGGATGGGGATACCTGGTATGATGCCGGAGACCATTCCCTGAAGCTGAAGCAGTATATGCTCTCGGTAATGGCGGAGAAAGTGGCCCCGCTCACAGCTGAGAAGAAGATCGAAAATGTGACGGATCTTGAGCAGTATGGGTTGGAGCAGCCTCAGTCTGCTGTAACTGTGGAGACGACCGAAAAGAGTTATACCTGGTATATAGGGGATAAAAACGCCGTGACGGGAGACTATTATGTGTGTCTGCCGGATGATGATACGGTCTATACAGTGTCGGCGGACGTGGTCGCGAGATTTCAGCGGCCCGAGGAGGAACTACTTGAAGACGAGGAACCTGCGTCGGAGGAGCCGGACGGGGATACCACTTCGGAGCCGGAAGAATCCGGGGCGGAATTGGAACCTTCTGCGGAATAAGTGTTAATTGCGGCCTTTTCTCTCTTATGGGAGGAAGGGCCTTTTTGTTTGCGTAAATTGCTGCTTTGCAGCTGACATAGGATTCCATCCTGTAAAATGTTAGTGAAATCCTGTCCTAAATGTGTTAAGATATAAAAGATGTGGAAGAAACTGGAGAAGGGGAACTACCCGGGAACGCCGGAAGGAGGGGGAAAGCGGCGGGCCGAGGGCCGGGCGGATGCGCCGACTGTGTGGAACGGACAGGGCGGTCAAAAAGGACAGACAGGATTGGCAGAGTAAACCCGAGAGACCGGCGAGGATGGGCAGGATTGAACGGACAGAAAGGGTAAGGACAGAATGACAGGACAGGAAGGAACAGAAGGACAGGAAAGAACAGAAAGTCAGGACAGGCTGGATCAGCAAAAGAGGCAGTATGAGACGATGACGGAGACGCCGATCCCAAGACTGGTGATCAGGTTGGGGATTCCCACTACCATCAGTATGCTGGTGACCAGCGTTTACAATATGGCGGACACTTTTTTCGTAGGCGAGTACGGCACCAGCGCTTCCGGAGCGGTGGGCGTGGTGTTCGGGCTGATGGCCATTATCCAGGCCTTTGGATTTATGTACGGGCAGGGCGCGGGAAGTGTGAGCTCCAGGGCGCTGGGGGAGAAGAACCCGGCCAAGGCTTCAAAATACAGTTCCACGGGATTTTTCGCGGCGCTTCTTACGGGAGCACTGATCACGGGGCTGGGGCTCCTGTTTCTGGATCCTCTGATGCGGCTTCTGGGCAGCACGGAGACGATCCTGCCATACGCCAGGGAGTACGCTTTTTATATCCTGCTGGCGGCACCCTTTATGTGCAGCAGCTGTGTGCTGAACAATGTACTCCGCTTTGAGGGACAGGCCGTTTTCGCCATGGTGGGCCTGGGGTCCGGCGGGCTGCTGAATATTTTCGGGGACTGGCTTCTGATGAGCAAGCTGGATATGGGGGTTACCGGTGCGGGCATCTCTACGGCGATCTCCCAGACGGTAAGTTTTCTGATCCTGCTCTCCATGTTTTTGCGGGGCAAGACTTCCGGAAAGATCGCTTTGAAGAATGTTTCCAGAAAACTGGAGGATCTGCTGCTGGTCTGCAAGACAGGCTTCCCCAGTCTGGTGCGTCAGGGTTTGACCAGCATATCCACAATGGTGCTGAACGACCGGGCGGGCCTGTACGGGGACGCGGCGGTGGCGGCTATGTCCATCGTGAACCGGATCTGCTTCTTTACCTTTGCCACTTCCCTGGGAATCGGCCAGGGCTTCCAGCCGGTGTGTGCCTTTAATTACGGCGCGAAGAAGTACGGCAGGGTGCGGAAGGCGTTTCTCTTCACCTTCCTGGTGGGAGAGGTCTTCCTTGGGGCGGTGGCCCTGGGAGGGCTGTGGTTTACGAAGCCCCTGGTCAGGATCTTCCGGGATGATCCCCTGGTGGTGGAGATCGGATCCCTGGCCCTGGCGGCGCAGTTTGTCGGACAGATGTTCCAGCCCTTTGCCGTCTGTACCAACATGCTGTTCCAGAGCGTCGGGAAAGTGGGGATCGCCACGGTGATGTCCCTGCTCCGCAGCGGCCTGTTCTTCCTGCCGACGCTGATCATACTGTCCGAGTTGTACGGGTTGACAGGCGTCCAGGTCTCCCAGGGGATCGCGGACGTTCTCACCATGTTTGTGGCGCTGCCCTTTGCACTTCAGTTTTTAAGGCAGATGCGCCGAATGGAGGAGGGGAACTGATGGCGCTCCCTCAGCCGCGCGTGTCCGTCAAAAATTTGTGCAAGCACAATTTTTGACCGGAGCACGGCGGCTGGCTGAACTGGTGGAAAGGGATTGTGATTTTAAAAAAGTATGTTACAATGATATTGTAATATTACTATGGATGTGATTGCTGAGCGCGATCGATCAAAAATGGATGTGAACAGTCGGTGTAAAACCGCAGTTCAGAAAGGAAGAAGTTGTATGCTGGTACAGAAATATAAGGATATGTTGTCCGCAAAGTCCGTGATCCGGCAGCTCTCCGAGTTTGCAACCGCCCGGGGACAGGAGATCGGCTATGAAAATGTGTTTGATTACAGTCTGGGAAATCCTTCGGTGCCTGTGCCCCAGGCGTTTACGGACCGTATGATCCAGATGCTTGCCACCCGGAATCCCATGGAGCTGCACGGATACAGTCCCAGCCTCGGCATCACGAGCGTGCGGGAGGCAGTGGCTGCTTCCCTGGAGAAGCGTTTCGGGATCCCCTACCGCAAGGAGCATATCTTTATGGCCTCCGGCGCGGCGGGCGCGCTGGCCCATGCCTTCCGCCTGGTGACGGTTCCCGGGGACGAGATATTGACTTTCGCCCCTTATTTTCCAGAGTACGGGCCCTATGTGAATCTCTCCGGCGCGGTTTTGAAGGTAGTGCCCCCCGACACGGAGACCTTCCAGATCAATTTCCCCGCCTTTGAGGAAATGCTCACCGAAAAGGTGATGGCGGTGCTGATCAATACGCCCAACAATCCCTCCGGCATCGTGTATTCCACCGAGACGATCCAGCGGCTTGCGGATCTCTTAAGGAAGAAGTCGGAAGAATACGGGCATACGATTTACCTGATCTCAGACGAGCCTTACCGGGAGATCGTGTTCGAGGGGGTGGACAATCCCTGCGTTTCTAAATTTTACGAGAATACGATCATGTGCTATTCGTTCTCGAAATCCTTATCGCTGCCCGGGGAACGCATCGGGTATGTGGCGATTCACCCGGACTGCCCGGACGCGGAAGATATGGTGTATATGTGCGGTCAGATCTCCCGGGGCATCGGGCACAACTGCCCTCCCTCCATCATTCAGCTGGCGGTGGCGGACGTTCTGGATAAGACGGCGGATCTGAGCGTTTACGAGACGAATATGAACCTGCTCTATGACGAGCTCATCGCGCTTGGGTTTACCTGCGTAAAGCCCGGCGGGACATTCTACATTTTCCCGAAAGCTTTGGAGGAGGACGCCGTGGCGTTCTGCCAGAAGGCGCTGAAGTACGACCTGATCCTGGTGCCGGCGGATACCTTTGGCGCTCCCGGGTTCTTCCGGATGGCGTACTGCATTGACACCGAGAAGGTGAAGAGGTCCCTGGAGGCCTTGAGGCGGTTCGTGCGGGAAGAGTACGGTGGGAAGTAAATTGCTGGGAAGGTCGGCAATCATCGGGAAAGGCTGGGTGGAGAGTATGTACGAGGCCGGACTGGTCTTGGAAGGCGGCGGTATGAAGGGCCTTTATACCGCGGGAGTTCTGGACTTTTTCTTAGAGAAGGATATTTTATTTTCCAGGGTGTACGGCGTCTCTGCGGGGGCCTGCCACATGTGCAGTTACCTCTCGGGACAGAAGGGCCGTGCCCGGGATATCTCCATAGATTATCTGGACAGCTGGCGGTACTGCAGCGTGAGGAACCTGATATTGACGGGGGATCTGTTCAACGAGGATATGTGTTACCATACCATACCGGACTATCTCTATCCCTTTGACCACGAGGCCTATGGGAAGTATCAGGGAAAGGCATACAGCGTTGTGACCAACATCGAGACGGGGGAGGCGGAGTACCTTCGGGTCAGGGATCTTCAAAAAGAGATCGATTTTATCCGGGCATCGGCGTCCCTGCCGCTGGTGTCCAGGAATGTAAAGATCGGCGGTAAAAAGTACCTGGACGGCGGGATCGCGGATCCCATACCCATCCGCAGATCCATCCTGGACGGCAATAGAAAGAATGTGGTGATCCTCACCAAGGAAGAAGGATTTGTCCGCCAGCCTGCCAAAACCGCGCAGCTTGCGCTCATAAAAGCGAGATATCTGAAATATCCTAAAATATATGAACGGATGCTGCACCGCCATACGGCTTACAACCAGCAGATTCAATATCTTTACCGGCAGGTGGAGAACGGGCAGGCGTATGTGATCCGGCCGAAGGTTCCCAGCGAGGTGGGGCGGATCGAGAAGGATCAGAAGATCCTGTTGGAGCTGTATCAGCAGGGTTACGACGACGCGGCGGGGCATTACGAGAGACTGATGGAGTACATGGGAAAGGAATAATATTTTATGGAAGCGTTTCTGGATGTTTTGAAGGCTGTTATTTACGGCGTGGTGGAGGGAATCACGGAGTGGCTCCCCGTGAGCAGCACCGGCCATTTGATCCTGGTGGAGGAATTTTTGCCCTTTGAGAATGTAAGCGAGGGCTTTTTTGAGATGTTCGACGTGGTGATCCAGCTGGGGGCGATCCTGGCGGTGGTCCTGCTTTTCTGGAACAAGATCTGGCCCTTTACCCTGCCCCGGGAAGGGGAGGATGCGCAGCCCGGCATCATGGGCTATATCAAGATGGATAAGATCATCCTCTGGCTGAAGATCCTGGTCTCCTGCGTCCCGGCGGCTGTGATCGGCGTGCTTTTCGACGATGTGTTTGACGCGCTGTTTTACAATCCGGTATGCGTCTCCATCGCGCTGATCGTCTTTGGCGTCGCTTTTATTGTAGTAGAAAACTGGAACCGGGGCAGAAAGCCCAAGGTCCGGTCGCTGGAGGAGATCACCTATCAGACGGCGCTGCTGATCGGGGTCTTTCAGCTCATTGCGGCGGTCTTTCCGGGAACCTCCCGTTCCGGCGCGACTATCGTGGGGGCGCTTTTGATCGGGGTCAGCAGGACGGTGGCCGCCGAATATACATTTTTCCTGGCGATTCCGGTGATGTTCGGCGCCAGTCTTCTGAAGGTTCTGAAGTTTGGCTTTGAATTTACCGGAACGGAGATCTCTCTTCTCCTGATCGGCACGGTGGTGTCTTTCCTGGTCTCCGTGGTGATCGTCCGGTTTTTGATGTCCTTTATCAAAAAGCACAATTTCAAGATATTCGGCTGGTACCGGATCGCCCTGGGTATTGTGGTCCTGCTTTATTTTGGACTGGCGAAATAATAGGACGCTTTGAATGTCGAAATTTGTCAAGGAATAATATTTCACAATTTTTCATTATAAAATTTGTGTAAATTTATATAAAAAGGTTGACAATTTTTTTAAAACACGCTATAGTATTTAGCGACAAGTTTTGAGGACCCGTGAGGAGTTATGAAAAATAGCGCAGCGACATATGTCGAAGGAGGAAAATGTCAAGATGGTTGAGAAGAAGGCAGAAAAGGCAGCACCGGTTAAGGCAGAAGAAGTAAAGGCTGAGGCTGTAAAGAAAGTAGAAGTAAAGAAAGCGGAAGTGAAGAAGCCTGAAGAGAAGGCAGAAGTAAAGAAGCCCGAGGTAAAGGCGGAAGTGAAGAAAGCCGCTAAGCCCGCGAAGAAAGCTCCTGCTGAGAAGAAGGCTGCAGCGAAGAAGGCACCCGCAGCAAAGAAGACCACTACAAGGAAATCTGCTGCTGGAAGAAAGGCTGCTGTGAAGAGCGAGATCCATGTGCAGTACAAAGGCAAGTCCCTTTCCGAGGCAGATCTTGTAAAGATGGCTCAGGATGTATGGCAGTACGACATGAACATGAAGCCCGAGGACTTCAAGTCCGTCGAGATCTATGTAAAGCCCGAGGAGAACACCGCTTACTTTGTAGTAAACGAGAAGTTCCAGGGAAGCTTTCAGATGTAAATTCCATACAGTGACAGAGAAACAGAGCCGCCGCTTAACGGATCAGATCCGTGAGCAGGCGGCTTTTTTTGTGGGGAAATGACAGGAGTCGGGAAGAGATAGACTCTGTTTAATAATTTTTTTAGAAATATTCTGATAAAAAATGTTGACAATAGAAATGCATAGTGTTATCTTAGTCACAGAAGGTGTTAGCACTCTACAAGGCCGAGCGCTAACAATTCTGAAAGAGGTGAGCCCGTGGAGTTGGATGAGAGAAAGAGAAAGATATTGCTGGCCGTGATCCGCAATTATCTGGAGACCGGCGAACCGGTGGGAAGCCGTACTATTTCAAAGTACACAGACCTGAATCTCAGTCCCGCGACGATCCGCAATGAGATGGCGGATCTGGAAGAAATGGGATACATCCAGCAGCCACACACCTCGGCCGGCCGGATTCCTACCGATCAGGGCTACCGCTTTTATGTGGACGCCGTGATGCAGGAGAAGGAGAAGGAGGTTGTAGAGCTGAAGGAAATGCTCCTGGAGCGTCAGGATAAGATGGAGACGCTGCTGAAGCAGGTGGCGAAGGTGGTTGCACAGAATACCCAGTACGCCGCGATGATCTCCGCGCCCCAGACCCACCGGAACAAAGTAAAATTTGTGCAGCTCTCTCGGGTGAACGCCGGTCAGATACTGGCGGTGATCGTGGTAGAGGGAAATGTGATCAAGAACAATATTCTGAATGTCACGGAGGAACTTTCAGACGAGAACCTTCTGAAATTAAACATTCTGCTGAACACGCATCTGAACGGTCTTTCCCTGGAAGAGATCAATCTGGGGATAATCGCCGCGATGAAGCAGCAGGCGGGGATCCACGGCGACATCATCGGAGAGGTGATCGACGCGGTGGGCGAGGCCTTCAAGGCGGACGAGGATTTGGAGATCTACACCAGCGGAACGAACAATATTTTCCGATATCCGGAGCTATCGGACAACGGAAAGGCCAGCGAACTGGTGGGAGCCTTTGAGGAAAAGCAGCAGCTGGAGAGCCTGGTGCAGGAGACCATGGCCAACGAGGCCGGGACCGGGATCCAGGTGTATATCGGGGACGAGGCGCCGGTGCAGGGCATGAAGGACTGCAGCGTGGTGACGGCCACCTACGAGCTGGGCGAAGGGATGAGAGGAACCATTGGAATTGTAGGGCCGAAGCGGATGGATTACGACAAGGTGATCGGAACGCTGCGGACGCTGCAGACCAAACTGGATGAATTATATAAGATCGATTAGAGGGATATGCCGGCTCCAACTGCAGCGGAGCGGGGCAGAAAGGAAACATAGAGATGGCGGAACAAGAAAGTATGGAACAAGAAAATTTAGAAAAGGAAAAGATCGACGGAGAACAGGAAACCTCGAAAGGAGATAAAGCCGCGGGAGCGGCGGAAACCGTAAAGCCTGAAACGGGTGCGGAAAAGACAAATCCGGGGAAGGCCGGGGAGCCGAAAGCGCAGGCTGGCGGCCCGGAGCCGGAAAAAGCCCCGGGGCCCGGAGAGAGAGCCGAAGCGGAAACGGAAGAGCCAGAGGAAGCCGAGACAGCGGCGGGGACCGACGGGGAGCCCGAAAATGCGGAGGGCGACGGCAAGGGCAAGAAGAGCTGGGGCGAGAAGATGGCGGAGAAGAAACAGGCCAAGCAGGACAAAAAGACCGACGCCATGAAAGAACAGATCGAACAGCTGGAAGACAAGGTAAAGCGGCAGCTGGCCGAATTTGAAAACTTCCGGAACCGCTCCGAGAGAGAAAAGCAGACCATGTTCGAGACCGGCGCGAAGAGCGTGATCGAGAAGATCCTCCCCGTGGTGGATAACTTTGAGAGAGGGTTTGCCACGGTGGATCCGGAGGATAAGGACGACGCCTTTGTAGAGGGCATGAACAAGGTTTACCGGCAGCTCATGACGGAGCTGGATAATCTGGGAGTGAAACCCATCGAGGCGGTGGGAAAGGAATTTGATCCCAGTCTCCACAATGCGGTGATGCAGGTGGAGAGCGAAGAATATGAGTCGGGTATCGTGGCTCAGGAGCTTCAGAAAGGTTACACCTACCGCGACAGCGTGGTTCGCCACAGCATGGTCGCAGTAGTTCAATAAAATAACAAAGCAACATATAAAATATGGGAGGAAAAAGACATGAGCAAGATCATAGGAATCGATTTGGGAACGACAAATAGCTGTGTGGCTGTTATGGAGGGCGGTAAGCCTACCGTGATCGCGAACGCAGAGGGCGCAAGAACCACACCTTCCGTTGTGGCATTCACAAAGACTGGAGAGAGGCTGGTGGGTGAGCCCGCAAAGCGTCAGGCAGTCACCAACGCGGAGAAGACGATCTCTTCCATCAAGAGGGATATGGGCACCGACCGGGGCCGGACCATCGACGACAAGAAGTATTCGCCTCAGCAGATCTCCGCGATGATCCTGCAGAAGCTGAAGGCGGACGCGGAGAGCTACCTGGGCGAGAAGGTTTCCGAGGCGGTGATCACCGTTCCCGCATACTTCAACGACGCACAGCGTCAGGCAACCAAGGATGCCGGAAAGATCGCGGGCCTGGATGTAAAGCGTATCATCAACGAGCCCACTGCGGCTGCGCTGGCATACGGCCTTGACAACGAGAAAGAGCAGAAGATCATGGTGTACGACCTGGGCGGCGGTACCTTTGATGTCTCCATCATCGAGATCGGCGACGGCGTCATCGAAGTGCTCTCCACCAACGGCGATACCCATCTGGGCGGCGACGACTTCGACAACAAGATCATCAACTGGATGCTGTCCGAGTTCAAGAAGGCGGAGGGGATCGACCTCTCCAACGATAAGATGGCTATGCAGAGACTGAAGGAGGCGGCTGAGAAGGCGAAGAAAGAGCTCTCCAGCGCCATGACCACCAATATCAACCTGCCCTTCATCACCGCTACCGCAGAGGGGCCCAAGCACTTTGACATGAACCTCTCCAGAGCGCAGTTTGACGAGCTGACCAGGGATCTGGTGGAGAAGACCGCCATCCCCGTACAGAACGCCATGAAGGACGCCGGTCTGACCAACGCAGATTTGGGCCAGGTACTCCTGGTAGGCGGTTCCACCCGTATCCCCGCGGTACAGGACAAGGTGAGACAGCTCACCGGCAAGGAGCCTTCCAAGTCCCTGAACCCTGACGAGTGCGTGGCAATCGGCGCTTCCGTACAGGGCGGCAAGCTGGCTGGAGACGCCGGCGCGGGCGACATCCTGCTTCTGGATGTAACCCCTCTGTCCCTGTCCATCGAGACCATGGGCGGCGTGGCTACCAGGCTGATCGAGAGAAATACCACCATTCCTACCAAGAAGAGCCAGGTATTCTCCACCGCAGCGGACAATCAGACCGCGGTAGATATCAATGTAGTGCAGGGTGAGAGACAGTTTGCGAGAGACAACAAGTCCCTCGGCCAGTTCCGTCTGGACGGGATCCCTCCCGCACCCAGAGGAATCCCTCAGATCGAGGTTACCTTCGATATCGACGCGAACGGCATCGTGAATGTGTCCGCGAAGGATCTGGGCACCGGCAAGGAGCAGCATATCACCATCACCGCGGGCTCCAATATGTCTGACGCGGACATTGAGAGAGCCATCAAGGAGGCCGCAGAGTTTGAGGCCCAGGATAAGAAGCGCAAGGAGGCTATCGAGGCGAGAAACGACGCTGACTCCTTCGTATTCCAGACCGAGAAGGCTCTGAAGGATGTTGGGGATAAGATCTCTGACAGCGACAAGACCCAGGTGGAGGCTGATCTGGAGGCGGTTAAGGCTATCCTGGAGAGGACCAAGGACCAGGAGATGAGCGACAGCGATCTGGATGAGCTGAAGGCCGCAAAGGAGAAGCTGATGAACTCCGCGCAGTCCCTGTTCACCAAGATGTATGAGAACATGCAGCAGGCTCAGGGCGGTCAGGCTGGCGCGGGTCCCGATATGAGCGGTTTCACCGGTGGCACCCAGGGCAGCGACAGCAATGGCGGCGGAGATGACGATGTGATCGACGGAAACTTCCGCGAGGTATAATCGCATAACTGACAGTTCGGCGGCCGGCTCCCGGCTTTTCAAGGGCGCTGGCCGTACTATAATGATATAGGAATCAGAATTTTTAGAGAGGCTGTGTGTTATGGCAGAACAAAAGCGAGATTATTATGAGGTCCTGGGCGTTGATAGGAACGCTGATGAAGCGGCGATCAAGAAAGCCTATCGCGTGCTGGCAAAGAAATACCATCCCGATATGAACCCGGGGGACGCGGAGGCGGAAAAGAAGTTCAAGGAAGCCTCGGAAGCGTACGCTGTGCTGAGCGATCCAGATAAGAGAAAGCAGTACGATCAGTTCGGCCATGCTGCCTTTGACGGCGGCGCGGGAGCGGGCGGTTTCGATTTCAGCGGCGCGGATTTCAGCGACATTTTCAGCGATATCTTTGGCGAGTTCTTCGGCGGCGGCAGCAGGCAGAGCGCGAGAAACAACGGTCCTATGAAGGGTGCTAATTTAAGGACCAGCGTCCGGATCAGCTTTGAGGAGGCCGTCTTCGGCTGTAAGAAAGAGATCGAACTGACGGTGAAGGAACCCTGTAAGACCTGCCATGGCAGCGGCGCAAAGCCGGGAACCTCTCCCGAGACCTGCAGCAAGTGCGGCGGCAAGGGCCAGGTGGTGTTCACCCAGCAGTCTTTCTTTGGAACGGTTCGGAATGTCCAGACCTGTCCGGAATGTCAGGGAACCGGCAAAGTGATCCGGGAGAAGTGTCAGGACTGCCGGGGAACCGGTTACATCCCTATGAAAAAGCGTTATTCCGCGGAGGTCCCTGCGGGTATCGACAACGGTCAGTCCATCCGGATGCCCGGTCTGGGCGAGCCCGGCTTGAACGGAGGCCCCAGGGGAGATGTATTGGTGGAAGTCATTGTGGGACGCCACCCCATCTTCCAGCGCCAGGATATGAATATCTATTCGACGGTGCCCATGTCCTTTGCGGTGGCGGCTCTGGGCGGCGAGATCTTTATCGATACGGTGGACGGCAGGGTGGTTTATGATGTGAAACCCGGCACGCAGACCGATACCAAGGTGCGTCTGAAGGGCAAGGGTGTTCCCTCCTTGAGGAGCCGTGAGGTCCGGGGAGATCACTATGTGACCCTGGTGGTCCAGGTGCCCGATAAGCTCAGCAGCGAGGCCAAGGATCTTTTGAAGCAGTTTGACCAGGCCAGCGACAACTCCCTGACGGCGGTTCAGGACGCCGAAAAGCCGGAGGACGACGGTCGGGACAGTGGAAAAAAGAAGAAGTTCTGGAACAAATAGGGAAGCGATAAACAGCGAAAAAGCGATATCTTTCAAACGATTTTATAACATAGCATGGGAAAGTCTCGGGATAGAAGTATTCCGGGACTTTTTTATGGCGTGAGCCCTGATAAAACTGTCCATATAAAAACCAATCTGTATCGAAAAAAATTTTGTACCGAAAAACCAATTTGTGTTGAAAGAACAAATCCAATATGTTACAATTTTGTCTAAATAAGAGGGATGAACACCGAGACTGAGATACAGCAATTTCCCATGCTTCAAAACCTGGCCAATTCCCTTTGCCTCTTTTCTATTCTGGTATAGAAATGACAGGAGTTATAATCGTTTCTAACAGATGGGTCAAAAATGGGGACGCTGGTGGAAGAGAAGATAAAAAGTTTATGCTGCGGAGGAAATGCTGTGTATCGCTTGTGTGCGAAAAAGGACGAGGGGGAAAAGTTATATGACGGGAAAAAGATGGATTGGGACGATTCTTTTATGCATGCTGTGTCTGGCGTCCTGCGGCCCGGAAAGCCAGCCTCAGGAGAGCGAGGAAAAAGTGACAGAGACGGTGGACTGGAAGACAAATGGCTTTGCGGTCTCTGAAGAATTGGGAGAGACCCAGGAATTGTGGGCGGCCGAGTACATTCGCTGGGAACATGATGAGGTCGGGGATATCAGCTATGACCCGGATACAGAAGATTTATATGAAAAGGACCCCACTGCATACGGTGAAAAAACCTATCAGATGTATTATAGTATCATATGGGATGGGGATGAAGATGTGAAAAACAGCCAGAATAGAGGGAACCGGCTCTGGCTGGAAGTGTATGACACCACCTCCATGCAGGCGTCGTTTACGGAGCTGGACGCAGAAAAAGCAGGACTCCAACATGTCCGGCCCTATGGTTACGGAGTTATAAAAGACGGAGAATATGTCTTTCACGGACAGGAATACGGCCAGGAATGGACGGGCGGCGTGCCTGTGGGCGACCGGGGACTGCTCTTTCTGGATGAGGAGGGAACCGGCCGCTGGGTGGATATGGAGTCCCAATATGAGGAATGGGGGATTTCGAAGGATCTCGACAACAGCGAATGTATCTGCGACGAACTGGGAAATGTATATCTGAAGATAGACAAAAAAGGCTACACTTATCAAATGTATATTGTGGATAAGGACGGCGCTTTGTTGATGAATTATGACCTGGGCGATCAAAAAACCGTTCAGAGGCCGTTTCGGATGAGCGGCGGCGATCTGATCTTTCCTGTGTATGACAAGCCGGGACAGAAATCCCTGCTTGTGTGGTTCGATCTGGAAAAGAAAGAGGAACACATAATCGCTGAACTGGAGAAGGAATTAGTAAATCAGGTATATGGTATTCAGGGAAACGATATCTATTATGAAAATACGGAGGGGATCGTAAGATGGGACATCGTTTCCGGTGAGAGGACGCTGATATACCGCCTGTCGGAAAATGGCGTTTCCTACGCTTTCCGCACCATGATGATCTTTCGGGATGGACAGTCTCCGATCCTTAGGATGAATGCCGAGATCAGCGGTGAACGGGAAGACTGGCTGGTGGTGCTGTCCGATCAGCAGCAGAGCGAGCGGGAGACGGTGCGTGTCGTCAGTTTCATTGAAGAGACGCCCTGGCGCGTAAAGACCTGCGCGGCTGTGGCGTCCCGCAGGTATCCTCAGTTGACCTTTACCTGTGAAACCTGCACGGAGGAGCAAAGGGACAGGGTCCTGGCGGATATGGTTGCCGGGAAGGGGCCCGATATCCTGTATGTATCCTGGGAGGATATGGAGCTTCTGCAAAGTAAAGGAATGTTGAAAGATTTAAATACTGTCATGCCGCAAGAGGCGATAGAGCAAGTTCTTCCCGGTGTGATAGAAATGGGAACTGTGGATGGAGCGTTTGTGGGATTGGCCCCGGAAGTGAACGCTTATGTGACAGCCGTAACGCTGAAAAGCGTATGGGATAAGGACAGATGGGATCTTCAGGATATTCTGGAGCTTTTGGAAACGGGGGATTATCCATGTGGCGTCCTTTGCCAGGATACTATGCCCTTTACAAAGAATGCCATGTTTGGCCAGCTGGTCCAATGGGGATTGGAGGGATCCGAACTTGTGGACTGGGAGACGGGCGAGAGCCATTTTGAAAGTGAATTCTTCATAAGATTGCTGGAAGATGCGAATCAATATGCGCCGGACGATCCTTTTGAGACGGGAAAGCCTGTGCCGGAAGCCTGGGTAGGAAAGGGAGGCTGTCTTGCAAAGCAGTTCTCGGTGGAACTGGATCGCCTGGACGATCTTTACGAGGAATATGGCGAGGAATATCATTATGTGGGTCTGCCATGGGAAAAAGGGGCGGGCATATACATATGGAAAGGTTATAACGACGGCGTTATTGTAGTAAACGGCAATTTGGATGACACCGAAGCGGCAGGTGACTTTTTGGAATGTCTTCTGAGGGATGAGATTCAATATCCAGATGAATATTTGTCCTGCCAGCCCATCATGAGGGTCTCACAGGAGGATATCCTGACTGTTGAATACGACGGAATCCCATATTATTTTTGGAAAGGACACAGACTGGCCCTGCGGGAAGACGGCTCAAATTATCTGAAGGAGTATCAGGAAATGTTGGAAAGCAGCGTGCCTGAGCCAAAAGTGCCATATGATCTCCAGAAGATAGTATTTGAGGAAAGCGACAGTTATTTCAGCGGGGACAAGAGTGCGGCAGAGGCGGCGGAAGTGATTGATAACCGGGTACAGAATTACCTGAATGAAACGGGTGGTCTGTAATCGCTGCCCGGCGTTGCCAATGAGGAATCAGAAAGGGTAGGGCTGGAGGGCAGGGGACGAGCAGGCGGATTAAGAGAGAGTACACATGCATATATGATGTGCCGGGACGAAAGTCCCGGCACACGGTATGTCAAGAGGAAATATTTCTTCTGGGCGATATCCGCGGAGGTCTTCCCTCCGCTCAGCTCCTTAAGATGCCGATGGCCTTTTCCTCGTCAAACTCTTCTTCCACCGCCAGAAGCGCGCCCCGGATCTTTTTGTGCGTCTCCGGGTCCAGGGGTCTGCTCAGCCATTCCTTCATGCGCTCTTCCGCATCAGGCGTCTGGAACCGGTCCAGCCAGGCGATCACTTCCTCCAGCGCCTCCTGTGTGATCTCCAGGGGTTCCCCTTCTGTCACGCGAGCGTATTTTTCTTCTTTTTCGCCCCGGTATTCCCGGTAGAGACCTTCAAAGACGTCCCGGCATCTTGCCCACTCCCGGGACAGCTCCTCCCAGTGTTCCTGGATATACGCGAGCTGTCCGGCCTTGCCCGCCTTTTCGTGTTCAAAGGCGATCTCGGAGAGCTGCCCCGCGCCCAGCATCCTGGCGTTGCTCTTCAGCGCATGGACGAGCACGGCGTAATCCGCCGTGTTTTCCGCCTCCAAAAATCCCCGGAGCTTTTCTTCCCGTTCCTCTTTTTCCCGGAGGAACATATCCACCAGGTTCAGGTAGACGTCCAGGCTGCCCCCGGCGTAGTCCACGCCCTTCCTGACGGCGATTCCTTCTTTCAGGAACCGTTCCTCCCGCTCGTCCGCCGGCTGGGGATCTTTGCGGGCGCCGTCCTCTGTGGAAGCGCCGTTTCCAGCTGCCGTCCCTTCGCCGTCATGCACTTCCAGCGGTTTCACGGTGACGGAATGAACCAGTTCCGGCGGCAGGTATTTCACCACCATCTTTTCCAGAAATTCGCTCTCGATGGGCTTTGTGAGGAAATCCACGAAACCTTCCCGGATATACATCTCCCTTGCACCCACGATGGCGTTGGCGGTCAGGGCGATCACCGGGGTGTCTTTATTCGGATTGTCGGCAAGCTCCTGCATTTTATGCAGGGTTTCGATTCCGTCCATCTCCGGCATCATGTGATCCATAAAGATGATGTGGAACTTTTCTTTTTGGATCAGCTCCAGACATTCCCTGCCGGAGGAGGCCGTGACGATCTGTACTTTTGTACGCTTCAGGAGGGCCTGGAATACCGTGAGGTTCATGGCGTTGTCGTCCACGGCCAGCACCTTCGCCTCGGGGGCCTCAAAACTCCTGTGCTCGATGTCTTCGCTGTGCGTGGTCCGGGAGCGGAGGCTTTCGAAATCGCCCACGGGATCGCTGTTTACGATCTTCTGGGGGATCGTCACGGTGAAGGTGGAGCCTTTCTGATAGACGCTGTCCACTTTCATCTCCCCGCCCATCAGCTCCAGAAGGGACATGGTGATGTTCATGCCAAGGCCTGTGCCCTCGATATTGCGGGTCTTTTTTTCGTCCAGACGCTGGAATTTCTCAAACAGCTTTCCGAGATCTTCCTCTTTGATCCCCATGCCCGTGTCCTTGACGGACAGGATCATCTGCAGAGTGTCCTCCCCGGTCCTGCGGCAGGATATGTTCATCTCCACGCTTCCCTGGGGAGTGTATTTCACGGCGTTGGTGAGCAGGTTGGCGGCGATCTGCTTTACGCGGACGTCGTCGCCGTACAGGCGGCCCGGCATATCCGGGTCTACATGGAAGGTGATGGCAAGGCCCTTCTCCTGGGCTTTCAGAGAGATCATGTTCCAGAGATCCAGGATCAGTCCGCCCAGATCATATTCCGCTGGTACGATCTCCATCTTTCCGGATTCGATCTTGGACATGTCCAGGATATCGTTGATCAAAAACAGCAGGGTCCGGCCGGAGCTGCGGATGTTTTCCGCGTAGGAGCGGATCTGATCGTTTTCGCACTCCCGCAGGATCATCTCATTCATCCCCAGCACCGCATTGATCGGCGTGCGGATCTCGTGGGACATATTCGAGAGGAAGAGGGATTTTGCCTGTTCGGCCCGTATGGCGGAGGCCGCCATCTGTTTCAGGTTTTCGTTGGCCGTCCACTGCCAGCGCATCATCTTCACCATGACCACGTTCACCGCGAAGATACAGATGCCGAACAGCACCAGGAACAGCAGCATATACTCCAGCACATTGCCGTAGATGCTCCACCAGTCCTTTACCACGATGATCCGGAACCCGGACTCGTTCTCCTCGATGGAGTCCGCCACCTTGTGAGTTCCGTCATAGTCCTCAAAGGAGACCATGCCGCTTTCGTCGTAGAGCCTGTCGTAGACCAGGTCGTGTATGTTGGGCGAGTCTTCGTCCGAAAATTCAAAGTCGGAATTCGGGTGGTCGATGATCAGGCCGTTTTTGTCCACCAGGAAGGCATAGCCGGTGTCGGAATAACTCTTTCCCAGGATGTCCGTCAGCACGTCCAGGTAAAAGTCGATGGCAAAGATGCCGTAGAACTGGCCCTTTTCCGACTGTACCATCTTGGAGAAAGTGATGCAGTATTCCCCGGTCCTGGCGTCGAAATAGGGTTCCGTGATATTGAAATCGTCCGCGGTCAGCGCACCGGTGTACCAGACCCGTTCTTCCTCTACATAATCTTCTTCCGGCACCCAGCCGTTGTTCATCACCATGGGATGGCCGTGGGCGAAATCCGGGTTTGCAATGTAGGTGGCGGAGATCTTCGGATAGTGCTTCGTGATGTCGTCCAGGAATTTCACCATGCCGTCGTAACTGTCCAGAATCTCCGGCTTTGCGACGACCACGTTCTCAAACATGTCCAGGATGCTCTTCTGCTCCAGGACCCAGTCGCCCACTTCATAATTGTATTTGCGCAGCTCCTCCTCCATCTTGATCCGGCTGTCGCTGATCGTCATGCGCACGCAGATAAATATGGTCACGAACATTGTAGCCACAAAGATGGCGGTAATGCCGATCTGGTATTTCTTCTGTTCCTGGATCGTGAAATCAGCCTGCCCGTCGTCCGGCGATTTCTTTTTTCGGGCGGAACGGGGTTCCTGGGGGCGTTTCGGCTCCCTGCCGCGGGTCGCGAACAGATAGGCCGCCGTTCCGAGGATCACCGCCAGCATTGCCGCGATACTGCCCAGCAGGACGCGCCGATAACTGTCCCGGTAGAGGGTTCGGCTGTTGATGCTGCACATCAGGTACCAGCCGTTGTTCGTCCGGCTGCTGAACACGGCGATCCGCGTCAGCCCGGAGCCCATGCGAAAGACTACGCTGTCGTCGTCTGAGGCCAGGATCCGCAGGAAGACGTTGCGGTACTGCGGCAGGGCGGAGGAAAGCTTCTGGCCCACCACGTCCGGATCCGCATAGCCCACGATGACCTCATTGGAATCCACGATCAGGGCTTCTTCGTAATCTTCGCCGGCCAGCGTGCCCACATATTCCTGTATGGCGGAAACGCTGTAATCCATGGCGATCATGGTGGTCCCGTCGCTCAGCATCTTTGCCACGGTAAAGCACATGTTGTCCGTGAAGGCGTCGTCATAGGAAAAGGAGATGTAAACTCTTCCCTTTGGGGTCGCGAGAAGCCCCCGGTACCATGCCCGGTCCTGCAGGACGTAATCCTCAGGGGTTTCCATTCCGGAGATCATCACCTTTCCGTCCACCGCGCAGAAGAGATTCAGGCAGAGTCCGCCGGACAGCTCGGATTCCGCGTCCCGCTGTTTTAACAAAAATTCCCGGATCTCCTCCTCGGAGGCGTCGCTCTCTATCAGTTTTTCCAGGCTCACCCCGGCCCGCTCCAGCGCGCCTTCCGCCTCCGTCAGGTATCTCTGGAAATTGGAGGCGATGTTCTGCACCCGAAGCCTTCCCATCTGGTCCACCTGATCCCGGGCGATCCGGTTGATCATGAGCATATTGACGAGCAGCGCGGCCAGCACCACCGTCGCCAGGAGGATTACCTTAATGCGTCTGAGTTTTCCGTAATTTTTATTGTCTTTCATGTCTTCTCCCATATCTGTGCGTTTCCCAAGCCGGGCCTGCGCGCTGCGGGCCCGGGGTAAATCTGAAATCATTGTACCATACTGCCGGGGGTTTGTGCAGAAAAAAGAGAATCTTTTCCAAAAAAGTGTCGTTTCAGTCCTGTCGAGGGTTACCGGTTCCCGGCCCCGCGCGGACGGGGAGGTTTTTCAACAGGGGAGGGGAATCCCTGGTGTGTTTTTCAAAATTCCGCGGAGAAAACGGCGGCGCGCTTATAGCAATAAGGACGGGAACTTTGCGGGTAATGTTTGACAGGAGTTTTTGTTATGTTTATAATCAACTGTGAGAGTCCCGGACTCCGCGGGGACAGGGACACAGGCGCGAGCGGGGCCTGGGGCCGCTGGAAGCGTATCGCGACACGAAGACCTGGATGCTGAATGCCGGCGCAGGCTTAAGGGTCGCTTGGGAGCTGCATACGGGACTGCGGGACAATAGAAAGCGGGACAGGGCGGTTTTGGAAGGGAATGGCACGGACGAAACCGGTGAAAGAAGACCGTCCGTTTTTGGGAAGACTGGCAGGGACAAAGGGCTGCCATAGAGAGAGGAGCGGCAGGAAGCATGAAGTGGGTGAGGTTTCGGATCAAGACGGTCACGGAGGCGGAGGATACCATCATCAGTACGCTTTATGATATCGGACTGGAGGGCGCGCAGATCGAGGACAAGGTTCCCCTGACGGCGCTGGAGAAGGAGCAGATGTTCGTGGATATTCTGCCGGAAGGCCCGGCGGACGACGGCATCGCCTATCTCAGCTTCTTTTTGGAAGAAAAGGAGGATGGGAGCCTGGAGGTCCAGGGGGAGCCGCGGACGGCGGAGTCCGTGCTGGAGGATGTGAACCGGGAGCTTCAGGATCTCCGGCTTTTCTGTGACATCGGCGAGGGGACGGTGACGGTGGACGAGACGGAGGACATCGACTGGATCAACAACTGGAAGCAGTATTTTCATCAGTTTACCATCGACGATATCCTGGTGATTCCCTCCTGGGAAGAGGCTGGGCCGGAGGACCGGGGAAAGCTGACGCTTCACATCGATCCCGGAACGGCTTTTGGCACCGGGATGCACGAGACCACGCAGCTCTGCATCCGGCAGCTGAGGAAGCATGTGCGGCCGGGAATGGAGATCCTGGACGTGGGGACTGGCAGCGGGATCCTGGGGATCCTCTCTCTGATGTTCGGGGCCGGATATGTGACGGGGACGGATCTGGACGTGTGCGCCCTTCCGGCGGTGGAGGAAAACTGTGCCGTGAACGGGATCCGGCCGGAACAGTTTACCATGATGATCGGCAATATCATCTCCGACAGTGACGTCCGGGAGAAGGTTGGCTATGAAAAGTATGATATCGTCACGGCGAACATCCTGGCGGACGTGCTCGTGCCGCTGACCCCGGTGATCAAGGATCATCTAAAGCCCGGGGGAATCTACATCACCTCCGGCATCATCGACGACAAGGAGAGCGTTGTGACGGAGGCGGTGAAAAAAGCAGGACTGGAGGTTCTGGAGGTCACCTATCAGGGCGAGTGGGTCAGCGTCACCGCCAGGAAGAACTGACGGATCCGTCCGGCAGGGGAAAATGTACCGGAGAATTGGCAGGGCGGGCGCAGCGGCGTCACCGCCAGGAGGAACTGACGGAGCCGTCTGGCCGGAAAGGCTCTGGGAACCGGCACACGACAGGGGAGAAGAAGGAGGATGGGGCATGCACCGTTTTTTTGTGTCCCCGGGACAGATTGATAGAGAGAAGCATATGGTGACCATCACCGGGCCGGACGTCAATCATATTCGGAACGTGTTGCGGATGAAGCCGGGCGAGGAACTGGACGTGACGGACGGGCAGGATGGCAGGGAGTACCGCTGCGCGGTCAGGAGCTTTGGAGAGAACGCCGTGGACTGCGAGCTGCGCTTTGTCCGGGAGGAAGGGGTGGAGCTTCCCAGCAGGATCCATCTCTTTCAGGGACTTCCGAAGGCGGACAAGATGGAGCTGATCGTACAGAAGGCGGTGGAACTGGGGGTGTACCGGATCCTGCCGGTGGAGACGAAGCGCTGTATCGTGAAGCTGGACGAAAAGAAGGCGGAGAGCAGGACGGCCCGCTGGCAGCAGATCTCCGAGTCGGCGGCAAAGCAGAGCAGGCGGGGGATCATACCGGAGGTGACGAAGCCCCTGCAGTTCCGCAAGGCCCTGGAGCTGGCGGAGGGAATGGATCTGAAGCTGATCCCCTATGAGCTGGCGGAGGGGATGGAGAAGACCAGGCAGCTCATAGAAAGCGCCCGGCCCGGCCAGGACGTCGCCGTGTTCATCGGTCCGGAGGGAGGCTTTGACGAGGAGGAGATCCGGGAGGCCGCAGAGAGGGGGATCGAGCCCATTACCCTGGGGAAGAGGATCCTTCGGACGGAGACCGCGCCCCTTGCCGTGCTGAGCTGGCTGATGTACCGCCTGGAACCGTAATGCACATCCGCCGTAAATTCCGCATACAGTATTTTATAGAAAAAGATGCCGATGCTGTCGGTTTTTGTCGAACGGCGCGGCAGCGGTACGGAAGGAGACAGTCCCATGGAAGTTTATCTGGATAATTCCGCCACTACCCGGGTCTTCACGGAAGTGGCGCAGTATATGACGCAGATCATGTGTCAGGATTATGGAAATCCCTCCAGCCTGCATAAGAAGGGATTGGAAGCGGAGCAGTATCTGCGCTACGCAAAAGAGATCTTTGCAAAAATTTTGAAGGTGAACGAGAAAGAAATCTATTTTACCTCCGGCGGGACGGAGTCGGACAACATGGCGATCCGGGGCGTGGCCATGTCCTATCAGAGGCAGGGGAGACACCTGATCACCACCCGGATCGAACACCCCGCGGTCCTGCAGACCATGCGCTTTTTGGAGGAACAGGGATTCCGGGTGACATATCTCCCGGTGGACGCTTTCGGGCGGATCAGCCTGGAGGACCTGCAGCGGGCTATGTCCGGGGACACGATCCTGGTGTCCATTATGCACACCAACAACGAGATCGGCTCCCTGCAGCCCATCGCGGAGGCCGGCGCGCTGATCAAGCGCATGAACCCCAATACCAGGTTTCATGTGGATGCGGTGCAGGGCTTCGGAAAGGCAAGGATCTATCCGAAGAAGATGAATATCGACCTGCTCTCGGCCAGCGGCCATAAGATCCACGCCTCCAAGGGCGTTGGGATGCTCTATGTCGACGAGAGGACCCGGCTGGCGCCCATTGTGTTCGGCGGCGGGCAGCAGGGAAACCTGCGGTCCGGCACTGAAAACGTGCCCGGGATCGCGGGCATGGCGAAGGCGGCGGAGATGCTGTACCGGGATCTGGACGAGGATCTGCGCAGGCTGGAGGAGTGCAAGAGTTATTTTATCAGAGGGATCGGAGAGCTTGAGGGAACCCGGATCAACGGATTGCTTCCCGGATATCCCCGTGGGGAGGGGACCGCGCCCCATGTGGTCAGCGTTTCCTTCCGGGGCGTCCGCAGCGAGGTGCTTCTGCACGCCCTGGAGGAGAAGGGGATCTATGTCTCCGCCGGGAGCGCTTGTTCCGCCCGCAAGCCCCAGCCTTCCGCCACGCTCCGGGCCATCGGCGTGGATAAGGCTCTGTTGGAATCCACCATACGATTCAGCTTTTCGGTATTGACGACCCGCGAGGAACTGGAGTATACTTTGGAGACACTGGAGAAGCTTCTGCCCCAGCTGCGAAGGTACACCAGGCAGTAAGCGGAAGCCTTTGCCGGAGAAAGAAAAGAGAGGTACGATATGTTTACATCGTTTTTGATCAAGTACGCGGAGATCGGCGTCAAGGGAGGGAATCGGCATCTGTTTGAAGACGCCCTGGTCCACCAGATCAAGGTCGCCCTGAAGAAGTGCGAGGGAAAATTTTACGTGCATAAGACCCAGGGGCGGATCTTTGTGGAGGCCCAGTCCGAATTCGATTACGACGAGACGGTGGCGCGCTTAAAGCAGGTGTTCGGGATCTGGGGGATCTGCCCCGTGACCTGCGCCGAGGATCAGGGTTTTGAAAAACTCCGGGAGGACGTGGTCCGCTATATCGGGGAGGTCTACCAGGAGAGGAACAAGACCTTTAAGGTACAGGCAAGACGCTCCGACAAGAGTTACCCAAAGACCTCCATGGAGATCAGCGCGGACCTGGGGGAGGCGATCCTGAACGCCTATCCGGAGATGCGCGTGGACGTCCATAACCCGGAGATCCTGCTGAACGTGGAGCTCAGGGAGAAGATCTATCTCTATTCGGAGATCATTCCCGGACCCGGCGGAATGCCTGTCGGCACGGGGGGAAAGGGGATGCTGCTTCTCTCCGGCGGCATCGACTCCCCCGTGGCGGGGTATATGATCGCAAAGCGCGGGGTGAAGATCGACGCGGTGTATTTCCACGCGCCCCCCTACACCAGCGAGCGCGCGAAACAGAAGGTGGTGGATCTCGCCAGGATCGTCTCGGGATACACGGGCCCCATCTATCTTCATGTGATCAATTTTACGGACATCCAGCTGGCCATTTATGAGAACTGCCCCCATGAGGAGCTGACCATCATCATGCGCCGCTACATGATGCGGATCGCGGAGCACCTGGCGAAGGAGACGGGCTGTCTTGGCCTGATCACCGGAGAGAGCATCGGCCAGGTGGCCTCCCAGACCATGGCCTCCATGGCCGTCACCAATGAGGTCTGCGAACTTCCGGTGTACCGCCCGCTGATCGGGTTTGACAAGCAGGAGATCGTGGAATTGTCTGAGAAGATCGGCACTTTTGAGACTTCCATCCAGCCTTATGAGGACTGCTGTACGATCTTTGTGGCAAAGCATCCGGTGACAAAGCCCAAGGCGGACGTGATCCGCAGGCATGAGGGAAGGCTGCAGGGGAAGATCGAGGAACTGGTGAAGACCGCCCTGGAGACGGAAGAAGTGATCGTCGTGGAATAGGCAGCGGCGGCCGCGCATTCCCGGGCGGAAGCCTGAAAAGGGACAAAAATAACCCCGGAGCCTTTGTCTCCGGGGCAGATTCCTTTTTTGTAAAGGGATGTAAAAGGAGCTTCCAATGGGTTTCGGTCAGATGGTGTAGTTCTTCAGGACCTCCAGAACTTCCTCCGCGCCGTCCTCCGCGTGTATGTTCAGGTCGATGGGCTTGGACAGGTCCAGGCTGAAGATACCCATGATGGACTTTGCGTCGATCACGTATCTGCCGGATACCAGGTCGAAATCATAGTCAAATTTAGTAATGTCGTTCACGAAAGATTTAACCTTATCAATAGAGTTTAATGAAATCTGAACAGTTTTCATGATAATACAACCTCCTTATTCTGTGTCACACCTTCTGCCTACATCTTAGTCGGTGTGATCGGAAAAGTCAAGGAAAAATTGGAAAAGAGACGTTATGAAGAGCGTTGCGTTACACAATCTGGGCTGCAAGGTCAATTCTTACGAACTGGACGTCATGTGTCAAAGTCTGCAGGAGCATGGCTACAAAATCGTTCCGTTTGATGAGATTGCGGACGTCTATATCGTAAACACCTGCACGGTGACCAATGTGGCGGACCGCAAGAGCCGTCAGATGCTGCACCGGGCAAAACAGAAAAATCCAAAGGCCGTGGTGGTGGCGGCAGGCTGCTATGTGCAGACAGACCCGGAAGGGATACAGGCGGATCCCCTGGTGGATCTCGCGGTGGGAAATAACCGAAAGAGGAATATCGCGGAAATTTTAGAGGAATACTTTAGACAGCGGGAAAAACTGGAAGAAACTTCGCCGGAATTTCCGGATAAGACCCTGGGGGGCAGTACGGTGATCGATATCGGCGGGACCCGGGAGTACGAGGAGGCGACCCTCACCCGCACGGCGGAACACACCAGGGCTTACATCAAGATCCAGGACGGGTGCAACCAGTTCTGTTCTTACTGCGCCATCCCGCTGGCCCGAGGGCGCGTCAGGAGCCGCAGGGCGGAGGACATTCTGCGGGAAGTTGAGGGGATCGCGAAAGCGGGATATAAAGAGATCGTGCTGACGGGGATCCATATCAGTTCCTACGGCATCGATTTAGAAGAAGATGCCTGGGAACAGGGGACAAGCCTCCCGGGTAAAGATTACCGGGGCCGGAGCAAACTCCTGGACCTGGTGGAAAAGCTGCATGCGGCAGAAGGCATTTCCAGGATCCGGCTGGGATCCCTGGAGCCCAGGATCGTGACGCGGGAGACGGCGGAGCGTCTGGCGGCGCTGCCGAAGGTCTGCCCTCACTTCCATCTCTCCCTGCAGAGCGGGTGCGACGAGACGCTGCGGCGCATGAACCGCCATTACACTGCGGAGCAATATCTCCAAAGCGTGGAGGCGCTGCGGCTGGCTTATGCGCCGGAGAAGCCGGCCATCACCACGGACGTGATCGTGGGGTTCCCCGGGGAGACGGGGCAGGAGTTTGAAACCTCCAGAAGTTTTTTGGAAAAAGTGGATTTTTATGAGATGCATGTTTTTCAGTATTCCAGGCGGGCGGGGACCCGGGCGGCGGAGATGCCGGACCAGGTGCCCGGGACAGTGAAATTCTGTCGCCTTGAGGAACTGCTGGACCTGACAAAAAGGCAGTCCCAGGCGTTCCGTAGGGGACTTCTGGGCCGGGAGGCGCAGGTCCTTCTGGAAGAAGAAAAGACCATCGGCGGAAAGAGGTACCTCATAGGTCATACTGGGACTTATGTAAAGGTAGCGGTAGAGGAAAGCGGATATAGGCCGAATGACCTGGTGACGCTCAGGCTCCGGGAATTTTTGACGGAGGAGATCCTGTTGGGGTGTGAGCTGACTGCAGAGAGTGAAGGGAGTCCGGTAACTTAACGCGTTGCCCAATGGCGGGGGAAAAAGCCGGACTGCCGGATGTCTTGGCGGCAGGGCGCTGATGCGCCGCAGGGAAGCACAGAAAGAACGGACGGAGGATAGGGATACAGAGTATGAAACTGATCTTTTTTGACATTGATGGAACCCTGGTGGAGCGGGGAAAGATACCGGATTCAGCGGTGAGGGCGATCCGTAAGGCTCAGGAGAACGGGCATCTCTGCCTGGTGAACACGGGGCGTACGGCCTGCCTGGTCACGGGGTGGCTGCCGGAGCTGGTGCCCTTCGACGGATACCTGTGCGGCTGCGGCACCCAGATTCTGTTTCACGGAAAAGAGATCTTACATAAGACCTTTTCCCGGGAGGAGGCCCTGGATATCCTGGAAGGTCTGAAAAAATACCGGATCGACGCAATTTTGGAGGGGAGCGGGAACAACTATCATGAGGATCCCGCGAACATGTATACGGAGACTTTCCGCAGGTACATCGCAAAGGCTTCCCCGGAGAGGTATATGCCGAAAGAACTGGTGGAAAAAGGCTGGGGAAGTTACGGACAGGCCCCGGGGAAGTTTGACAAGTTTTACTGCTTCGCGGACGACCCGGAGGCGGTGAAGCTTTTTGCAGGAGAGAGGCCGGAACTGCTCTCCCTGATCGACCGGGAGAACGGCTATTACGAGATCATGCCCAAGGGGTTTTCCAAGGCCAGCGGCATGGACGCCCTGATCGACGCGCTGAATGCTTCCGGGGAATACGGGGAAACGATCACCCTGGCGGACACGGCGGCCATCGGGGACAGCGGCAACGACATCGAGATGCTTCGCCATGCGGGAACCGCCATCGCCATGGGAAATTCCACGAAAGAAGTGATGGACATGGCGGACTTTGTCACGGGCCGCGTGAACGAGGACGGCATTGCCAGGGCGCTGGAATGGCTGGGGGTCTGCGGGAACGCCGTTTGACGAACAAAGGACGCCGGGAAGCAGGGCGGGAGTGCACAGGCGTGGTTTTGCGAATAGCTTGGTCCGAATTGTTACGGCCGGACCAAACTGCCGCCAAAGACCAGTGTGCGGCAAAAAAGAGGATTGACGCAGTTTTGCGGGGGGATGTACGAACTGCCGCTGGGGTATTGAAAAAAAAGTTTAAATGAGTTAAAATGTATTTAATTGGGCCGTTTTCCGGGGATGGAGAGAGCGGTCCGCCGGAGGGTAAAGGATAAGGGGTATTATATGGAAAACTTGGGAAACACACAATTTTTTAAGGTTGAGACAGAGCAGGAAACAGGGGTTCAGCTGGTTCTGGACTCGGTTTACGAGGCACTCACGGAAAAAGGATACAACCCGGTGAACCAGATCGTGGGCTATATCATGAGCGGAGACCCCACCTATATCACCAGCCACAAGAACGCCCGCAGCATGATCATGAAGGTGGAGAGGGACGAGCTGGTGGAGGAGATCCTGCAGTTTTATATCACCCATAAGCTGGAAGGCGATCAGTAGGAGGCGGCGTCATGCGGATCATGGGACTGGACTTCGGGTCCAAGACGGTGGGCGTGGCGGTCAGCGATCCGCTGCTGATCACGGCGCAGGGGGTTGAGATCATCCGCCGCAAGGAGGAGAACAAGCTGCGCCAGACGCTGGCCAGGATTGAGGAATTGATCTTAGAGTACGACGTGGAGGAGATCGTTCTGGGGAAGCCGAAGCACATGAACGGCACGGAGGGCGTGCGCGTGGAGCTCACGGAGGAATTCCAGGAGAAGCTGGAGAGGCGCACGGGCCTGCCGGTGGTTCTCTGGGACGAGAGGCTGACCACGGTGGAGGCGGACAGGATCATGATGGAAGCGGGCGTCCGCAGGGAGAACCGGAAGGAGCATGTGGACAAGATTGCCGCCACGCTGATCCTGCAGGGATATCTCGACCGCAGGGCCGGCCAGAGCGAGGAGAAGAAGACTTCACGGGAGTAGCGCTATGAATAAGCAGGAGAAGATCAGATTTACACCGGATGGAGAAGAGCCGGTTGATTTTTATGTGCTGGAACAGACCAATATCGGCGGAAGGACCTATATCCTTGTCACGGATGTGGAGGAGGGCGACGGAGACGCGCTGATCCTGAAAGATATGTCCGAGGAGGGATCTGAGGAAGCGGTCTATGTCATCGTGGAGGATGACGACGAGCTGGCGGCGGTGGCCGGCGTGTTTGAGAGTATGCTGGAGGACGTGAAGCTCTCCTGAGCGGAAAATCCCCGGCTGTCATTTGACGCGAGATCCCGGCCGGCAGCGATTTTTCCGCGGGATGAGCGTTGGCTGAACACGATCATGCCGTTGGAAGTCCACACCCTCGCCGGGACTGTTACATTTACACATGAGAGGCTGAACCGCCAGGAGCGCGGTTCCTGAGATAAAAGAAAAAGAACTGCCCGGGCTTCCCGGCGGACGGGTCCGCGGGCGGAAAATTATAGGAGGAATGATTTTGTCAAAGAAAAAAGAGAATAAGACGTCGGGCCCGAAGCTGAAGATCATACCCTTGGGGGGCCTGGAGCAGATCGGTATGAACATTACTGCCTTCGAGTACGAGGACAGTATTCTTGTGGTGGACTGCGGCCTGGCTTTCCCGGCGGACGATATGCTGGGGATCGATCTGGTAATCCCGGATATCAGTTATCTGAGGGACAACGCGGACAGGGTGAAGGGCTTTGTGATCACCCACGGCCATGAGGACCACATCGGCGCACTGCCGTATATCCTGAAGGAGCTGAACGCCCCGGTCTATGCCACCCGCCTGACCATGGGAATCATCGAGCATAAGCTGACGGAGCACGGACTGATGAAGGGCACCAAGCGCAAGGTGGTAAAATTCGGGCAGTCGGTGAACCTGGGGCAGTTCCGGGTGGAGTTTATCAAGACGAATCACAGCATCGTGGACGCTGCGGCGCTGGCGATCTATTCCCCGGCGGGCGTGGTGATCCACACGGGCGATTTCAAGGTGGATTTCACTCCCGTTTACGGGGACGCCATCGACCTGCAGAGATTCGCGGAGATCGGCAAGAAGGGGGTCCTCGCCCTGATGTGCGATTCCACGAACGCCGAGCGCCCGGGCTTTACCCCGTCGGAGAAGACGCTGGGGCGCACTTTCGACACCCTGTTTGAGGAGCACAAGAACACCCGTATCTTTGTGGCGACCTTCGCCTCTAATGTGGACCGGGTGCAGCAGATCATCAACACGGCGTACAAATTTGGTAGAAAAGTAGCGGTGGAAGGCCGCAGCATGGTGAATATCATCGATACCGCCAGCGAGCTGGACTGCATCACCATCCCGGAGAATACGCTGGTGGACCTGGACCAGATGAAGAATTATCCCGCGGAGAAACAGGTCATCATCACCACGGGGAGCCAGGGGGAGAGCATGGCGGCCCTCAGCCGCATGGCGAACAACATGCACCGCAAGATCACCATCGGCCCCGGGGATACGGTGATCTTTTCCTCGAACCCCATCCCCGGCAACGAGAAGCCGATCACAAAGGTGATAAACGAGCTGATCCGTAAGGGCGCGGACGTGATCTTTCAGGACGTGCATGTCTCCGGTCACGCCTGCCAGGAGGAGATCAAGCTGATCTACACCCTGGTACAGCCGAAATACGCGATACCCGTGCACGGGGAGTACAAGCACCTCAAAGCGCAGGCGAAGATCGCGGAAAATCTTGGAATACCGAAAGACAAGATCTTTATCCTGTCCTCCGGGGACGTGCTGGAGCTGAACGAAGAAAGCGCCGCCGTCACGGATAAGGTGATCACCGGGGGGATCCTGGTGGACGGCCTGGGCGTTGGCGACGTGGGGAACGTGGTGCTTCGGGACCGCCAGCACCTTGCGGAGGACGGCATTATGATCGTAGTGATGAGTCTGGACAAGGCCAGCGGGGAGCTGCTGGCGGGGCCGGACATCGTCTCCAGGGGCTTTGTGTATGTCAGGGAGGCGGACGAACTGATCGAGGAAGCCCGACTCACCGTGGACGAGGCGATTCAGGGCTGTCTGGACCGGGGGATCACGGACTGGGGAAAGCTCAAGTCTACTACAAAAGACGTCCTGAGCGACTATGTCTGGAAAAAAACAAAGAGAAGACCTATGATCCTTCCTATCATTATGGAGGTTTAGACGGATGAATCGTGTGGATGAAGCAGCGGATGCTTTGGCGGCGGCGCTCCTTAGCTCCGAGGTGTATCTGGAATACAAGAGAAAACTGGACGAGGTAAAGAAATTCCCCCAGCTGAAGGAGAGAATTGACGAGTACCGGAGAAAAAATTATGAGCTCCAGTGCAGTCCGGACTACGCCTTCGACAAGATGGAAGAGTTTGAGAGGGAGTACCGGAGATTCCGGGAGGATTCCCTTGTGTCGGAATTCCTGGCGGCGGAGCTGGCTCTGTGCCGCCTGATCCAGAACATCAACGGCAGGCTGGTGGAGGCCATCGATTTCGAGTGATTTCGAGCGGGAAAGAAAGGGTTTCTTATGAAAAATGACGGAGCGTTGGGCGCTTTTGTAAGCACCTTCCTACACATGGCGGTCCTGGTGGCGGCAGTGGTACTGATCTACCGGGGGGCCGTGATATGCTATGACTACGGTTATCGGATCTTTAACGAACCGCCCGTGGCGATCGGGGAGGGCAGGACGGTCTCTGTGACTGTCCCGTCGGACTTTAAGGTGAAGAACCTGGCCGCCCTTTTGGAATCCAAGGGGCTGGTGCGGGATTCCAAGTTATTGATCCTGCAGTATTACTGCTCGGAATACCGCAAAGACATCAAGGCGGGGACTTACGAGCTGAACACGGCCATGACGGCGGAGGAAATGTTCGGCGTGATGGCGGGAGAAGAGTGGGAGGCGGAGACGGATGATAATTGAGCCCAGAATGGCGGCTTTTATCGACTCTCTCGACCGGGGCAATCCCCCCTGGCTGGATGAGCTGGAGAGGGAGGCGCTGGCGGAGAGGATCCCCATCATCCGAAAGCCGCTGCAGAGTTTTCTGCGGTTTTTATTGGTCTATGCAAAGCCGGCGCGGATCCTGGAAGTTGGGACAGCCGTCGGCTTTTCCGCGCTTCTGATGAGCGAGTACGCCCCGGCGGACTGCCATATCACAACGATTGAAAAATATGAGAAGAGGATCCCGACGGCAAGGGCCAATTTCCGAAAGGCCGGCCGGGAGGACAGGATCACCCTTCTGGAAGGGGACGCGGCGGAGATCTTAAAGGAGCTGCGGGAGCCCTATGACCTGATCTTTATGGACGCGGCGAAAGGGCAGTACCTGAGCTTCCTGCCGGAAGTCCTGCGCCTTTTGAAGCCCGGAGGACTCCTGCTCTCCGACAACGTCCTGCAGGACGGGGATGTGATCGAGTCCCGCTTTGCCCTGGAGAGGAGGAAGCGCACGACCCACGCCAGGATGCGGGAATATCTGTATGAGTTAAAGCACCTGCCGGGGCTGGAGACGGTGATCCTGCCGGTGGGAGACGGGGTGACGCTGACCACAAAGCTTCAAGAGGATGACGAAGATAAAATTTGACCCGCGCCCCGAAGGAGAGAGATGTAAACGGTATGTGGGCGCGGACCGCGGCAGCAGTGGAAAATCAGAGACGCATGAGAGAACTGCGCGAAGAGGGGAGCTGAGCCGGTCCATAGAGGGCGTGGCAGCCATCGGACTCCGAATCGGCAGGACAGGGTTTCGGTTCCGGCTGGCCGGTCAGCGTAAAAAACGAAGCGCACGGGAAACGGAGGACATGAACATGGGGGACAGTTCCTGCCACAGAAAAAAACTACATAAGCCGGAACTCCTGGTTCCCGCCGGAAGTCTGGAAGTGCTGAAGACGGCCGTTCTCTTCGGAGCGGACGCGGTGTATATCGGCGGGGACGTGTTCAGCCTGCGGGCGAAGGCGAAAAACTTTTCCCTGGAAGAAATGCGGGAGGGGATCGCCTTTGCACATAGCCATGGGGCGAAGGTTTATGTCACCGCGAACATTTTTGCCCACAATGGGGATCTGGGGGAGGCGGAGGCATACTTTGCGAGTCTCCGGGACCTGGACCCCGGCGCGGAGCATCCCGCCAGGCCGGACGCCCTGATCCTTTCAGACCCCGGGATGCTGCGGATCGCAAAGCGGGTCTGGCCGGAGGCGGAAATCCATATTTCCACCCAGGCAAACAACACCAATTATGAGACTTATCTCTTCTGGCATGAACTGGGGGCAAAGCGGGTGGTCAGCGCCAGGGAACTGTCCCTGCAGGAGATCCGGCAGATCCGGGAGAAGATCCCCGAGGACATGGAGATCGAGAGCTTTGTCCACGGCTCCATGTGCATTTCCTATTCCGGCAGGTGCCTTTTGAGCAATTACTTTACGGGAAGAGACGCCAATCAGGGTTCCTGTACCCATCCCTGCCGCTGGAAATACGCGGTTGTAGAGGAATCCCGGCCCGGTGAATATCTGCCCGTCGTTGAGAACGAGAGAGGGACCTTTCTCTTTAACTCCAAGGATCTGTGCATGATCGAGCACATTCCGGAGCTGGTGCAGGCCGGGATCGACAGCTTTAAGATCGAGGGGCGCATGAAGGCCGCGCTGTATGTCGCGGCGGTGGCCAGGACTTACCGCAGGGCCATCGATGACTATTTCCGGGGAGAGGAAGTCTACCGCGCGAACCTGGACTGGTACAGGGAGGAGATCGGGAAGTGCACCAACCGTCAGTTTTCCACCGGCTTTTATTTTGGAAAGCCCGGCGGGGAGACCCAGATTTACGAGAACAGCACCTATGTGAGCGAAGCTGTGTATCTGGGGATCATCGAGGAAAGTATCTGTATCCTGGGCGATTTCACGGAAGATTATGAGAAAAATAAAGAACTCAGGCCGTTCCTGGATAAGGGGCTGCGGGAGGGAAGCCTGAAGTGGCAAAAAGCAGGGTGGCAAATACCGAAGGAGGCCGGAGAGGAACTGATTCCTGGCAAGGAGCCGGCCGCCGGGCCCATCGGCGGGGAAGAGGATACCGCCGGAGAGAGGCTTATGGGAATGATGTACTTATCCCGCATCACCCAGCGCAATAAGTTTTCCGTGGGCGACCGTATTGAAGTCATGAAGCCTGACGGGCGGAATGTGCGGGTCTGGGTGGCCGGTATGTACGACCAGGATATGAATCCGGTGGAGAGCGCGCCCCATGCGCGGCAAAAGCTGTGGATTTGGCTCCTGGACGAAGAGACTCTGGAGGACCGCGCCGCGGAAGAAGGAGATCTGCTTCGCGAATAAGAGAGTTCGGCTGTTCCGTCCCTGGGGGACCAGTTCAGCCCGCGCCATTCGCAAAGCCGCGCTGACGCGCTCTCCGTCGCTTTACGAATGGCTTTGTGCATGGAAAGGCTGTTCCGTCCCTGGGGGACCAGTTCAGCCCGCGCCATTCGCAAAGCCGCGCCTGCGGCGCTTACCGTCGCTTCGCGACTGTCTTTGCTCATAAAATGGCGCTCCCTCAGCCGCACGTGTTCGGCAAAAATTTGTGCGAGCACAATTTTTGTCCGAACCACGGCGGCTGGCTGAACTGTAAAAAATTTAAAATAGGTATTGCATTTTTGGAAAAAGTGGGGTATGTTAATAGAAAATGAAATGTTGATCCGAAGGATCCTGGATCATATTTCTTCACATCGGTGTCGAAGAACGAGGAGGTTCCATAGTAACAGGCTTACTTTGGAACCATTTTTTTATAGCCGCACCGATAAAAATCAGAGAGAAAGGAAGTATGAAGATGAGCGAAGTATTAAACGTGGAAGAGATCTTTGGCAGCAAGGTATTTACACTGAGCAAGATGAAGGAACGGCTTCCCAAGAATGTCTACAAGGAAGTCAGAAAGATCATGGAACAGGGCGGCGAACTTTCCCTGGCTACGGCGGACGTTGTGGCAAAGGCCATGAAGGACTGGGCCGTTGAAAATGGCGCGACCCATTATACCCACTGGTTCCAGCCCCTCACCGGCATCACCGCAGAGAAACACGATTCCTTTGTAGCCCATCCCGATGCGGAGGGCAGGATGCTTCTGGAGTTTTCCGGCAAGGAGCTGATCAAGGGCGAGCCCGACGCGTCCTCTTTCCCCTCCGGCGGCCTTCGCGCAACCTTCGAGGCGAGAGGATACACCGCATGGGACATCACTTCCCCCGCGTTCCTGAAGGAGGATGCGGCAGGCGTGATCCTCTGTATCCCCACCGCGTTCTGTTCCTATAAGGGCGAGGCCCTGGATAAGAAGACCCCCCTCCTTCGCTCCATGGAGGCGGTCAGCCAGCAGGCCCTCAGGATCGTCCGGTTGTTTGGCAATACCGAGGCTACCAAGGTGGTGGCAAGCGTGGGACCCGAGCAGGAGTACTTCCTGGTGGACCGCGAGAAATACTTAAAGCGTGAAGACCTGATCTTTGCCGGCCGCACCCTGTTCGGCGCGCCCGCTCCCAAGGGTCAGGAGCTGGAGGATCACTACTTCGGCACGATCCGGGAGAGGATCGGATCTTATATGAAGGATCTGAACGTGGAGCTCTGGAAGCTGGGCGTTACCGCGAAGACCCAGCACAACGAGGTGGCTCCCGCACAGCATGAGCTGGCTCCCATCTATGAGACCGCAAATATCGCGGTGGATCACAACCAGCTGGTGATGGAGACCATGAAGAAGGTGGCCGGCCGCCACGGAATGACCTGCCTGCTTCACGAGAAGCCTTTTGCGGGCGTGAACGGATCCGGCAAGCACAACAACTGGTCCCTGGGAACCGACAACGGCGTGAACCTCCTGGATCCCGGCGATACGCCGAATGAAAACATACAGTTCCTTCTGGTACTGGCCTGCATCATGAAGGCGGTGGACACTCACGCAGATCTGCTCCGTCAGAGCGCGTCCGACGTAGGCAACGACCACAGGCTGGGTGCTAACGAGGCGCCTCCCGCAATCATCTCCATGTTCCTGGGAGAACAGCTGGAGGACGTTGTGGAGCAGCTGGTTGAGACCGGCGTGGCGGAGCACTCCATCCAGGGCGGGAAACTTATGACAGGCGTGTCAACTCTGCCTGATCTGGATAAGGACGCTACCGACAGAAACAGAACTTCGCCCTTCGCTTTCACCGGAAACAAGTTCGAGTTCCGTATGGTGGGCAGCAACGATTCCATCGCGGACGCGAACGTTACCCTGAACGCCATTGTTGCCGAGGCATTCTGCGACGCGGCGGACAGACTGGAAAAAGCTGACAACTTTGAGATGGCCGTGCATGACCTGATCAAGGAGTATATGACCAAGCACCGCAGGATCATCTTCAACGGCAATGGATATTCCGACGAATGGGTGCAGGAGGCTGCAAAGCGGGGACTTCCCAATATCCGTTCCATGGTTGAGGCGTCCGGCGCTCTCACCACCGACAAGGCCATCGCCCTGTTTGAAAAGTTCGGCATCTTTACGAAAGCCGAGCTGGAATCCCGCGAGGAGATCCTGTACGAAACCTACTCCAAGACCATCAACATCGAGGCCCTGACCATGATCGACATGGCGAGAAAGCAGATACTTCCCGCTGTGATCTCCTACACCAGGTCCCTGGCGGACACGGTTCTTGCCGTAAAGGAGGCAGGAGCGGACGCTTCCGTACAGGCGGAGACTCTTGCGGAAGTATCCGCGAGACTGGCCGAGGCGAAGGCGGCCCTGAAGGCTCTGGAGGAGAAGGTTTCCAAGGCTTCCACCATCGGCACCGAGAAGGAGAAGGCATTCTATTATAAGGATGTGATCTTTACCGCTATGGCCGACCTGAGAAAGCCTGTGGATGCCCTGGAGATGCTGGTGGATAAGTCTGTATGGCCTATTCCGACCTACGGCGACCTGATCTTCGAGGTATAATTTTGCAGAGCGCAATAACAGGCAAAGACAGACGCCAAGTGTTGGAAGTCGTGTGAGTGCAGTTTCACGGTTGGCATGGGCTGAATTGTCGTATGTGTTGGATGGGCATTGCCCTCGAGATTGAAATTCGTATGATATAAGAGAAATGCAAAGACTGCCGCTTCACAGGGAAATTTTTCCGTTGAGGCGGCAGTTTCTTCCTGTTTTGACGGCATGGGAATTACTTACAGATGTGATAAAGTGTTTGTAACACGGAAAAACCGATACCATAGTTTAAAAGTTTGAAAAAAGGGCAAATGAAAAAGGTTAAAAAAAAGGGCAAAAAGACTCAAAAATTTTAAAATAAGTCTTGCAAAAATCAGATATATCGTATATACTATTTCAAGTGTGAAACACATAGGGCTATCGCCAAACGGTAAGGCAACGGACTCTGACTCCGTCATTTCAAGGTTCGAATCCTTGTAGCCCTGTTTGAATGAAGAGACCGCAGCAGAGAAGGCTGCGGCCCTTTGTATTTTAAAACAATTCCCAGACTCGATTGTTCTGTCTTATAAAGTTTCCTATCGACATTCCTGCTGTGCGGGCGTCCGGAAATCTCAATGCTCCAAGACCCAAACAGTCCCTTTGGACCAGGCAATCTTTCTGCAGCCAGCGCATCCTTTGATGAATGATTGCTTTGCAAATGAATATGGTGAAAATAAGGCATTGCGCATTTCGGAAAAGTATGGTATCTTACCATATAGGGTTTTAAATACTACATGTTGTCACATGATGGGTGAAACGCCATGAGGACATTGGAAACGGAAAGACTTTTGCTTCGGAATTTTGAAGATCGTGATGCGGATCCGTTCTTTGAATTTCTTTCCGACAGGGAGTGCTGTTATCTGGACGGCGGATACGAGCCGGTCACATCAAAAAAAGACCCGTTTTTCAGAAAGTGCATGAAACTGTTCCGGCTGCAGAGGCAAGAACGCTTTATGATAGAGCTGAAAACGGAGCGCCGCTGTATCGGGACCATACATATTATGGAGGCGGAAAACCGTAAGGTAGAGGCCAGGGAGATCGGATACGGGATCTGCCCCGCCTATCAGAGCCAGGGGTATGCCACGGAAGCGGTCCGGGCGGCGGTTGCATATTGCTTTGCGGATCTTGGAGCCGAGCTGGTAACGGCGAAGGCGGTCGGTCCGAATCGGGCATCCATCAGGGTCCTGGAAAAACTGGGGTTTACCCGGGAGGGGATCCGGCGCAAGGGCGCGGTGTATCCCCCTGTGGGCGTGGTGGATTATGTGTGTTTTTATAAAGAAAGACTGGAATGTGAGGACCGGTGACAGTTTGTCGGCGTCCGGCTGGCAGTTATGTGAGGGGAGAACAATGCCCGGCGGGATTTCTGAAAGCAGCGCGGAATTACAGAGGACATATCACGAAATCTTGTGGAATGATTCAATCATAAAAAATAAGACGGGGTAAGAAGATGGAAGAGAGAAAAACGAAAATTTTGGCGGTGGCCGGAAAAGGCGGGGTAGGAAAGACTTCCCTGGCGGGTACGATCGTCCGGCTGCTGACGGAGGCATACCCGGGTAAGAGGATCCTGGCCATCGACGCCGATCCGGCGGTGGGACTGTCCGCCGTTTTGGGGATCGAGGTGGGAAAGACCATCGATGATATCCGGAAGGAAGTGATCCGAACGGTGGAGGACGGGGATACAAAGTCCGCGCTGGAACTTCTGGGCGAGGCGAAGTATGAACTCCTGGACGCCATCAGCGAACAGGACGGGTATTCCTTTATCGCCATCGGCAGGCCGGAGGCGGCAGGCTGCTACTGTAAGATCAATTCCTATTTAAAAGAAGTGATCGCCATGCTCTCCGCTCAGTACGACTATGTGGTGATCGACGGCGAGGCGGGGATCGAGCAGATCAACCGCCGGGTGATGGAGAAGGTAACGCACCTGATCTTAGTGACGGACGCCAGCAAGAAGGGCTGCCAGGTGGTTCAGACCATCAGGAAAGTTGCGGACGAGCTGGTCATGTATGAGAAGATCGGCGTGGTGGCGAACCGTCTGCCGGAGGAAAAAGTAACGGAACTCATGGATCTGGGAGGTCTTACGCTTTTGTCCGCGATCGAAGCGGATGAGGAACTTGCCGCCTATGACGTTAAGGGTGAGAATATCTTTTATCTTCCCCGGGAGGCAAAGATCGTCAAGGGGGCGGAGAAAGCCTTAAGGAATCTGGGAATATTGACAAGTGAGTGAAGAACTTAGGTCAGCTCTCTCACGGTGAAAAAGAACTGTTTTGAACCGGTGGCTGTGTTTGACCGAGAGCAGGAGCGCATGTTTTTGAGGTACTTCATTTTGGACTTGAGAGAAGCGAAAGGAATGGTTAGCAAAATTGAAAGATCTGAAGCATCTCTATTATTTTGAAAAACTGCTGGAGGAGGCGAACCACGACCTGATCCGGGAGGCCCAGAGCCGGGGACAGATCGCCATCGGTGCCGTCTGTTTTCAGATACCGGAGCCCCTTCTGAACCTGCCGGGTTGTTTTTCCGTGAGGCTCAGGGCGCCCCGGACGGCTTCCATGGAGATGGGGACATACTACATGAGCAGTATGCTCTGTGAGGGATGCCGGGCGATTTTAGAGCGGGCCATCGAGGGCGGTTTTGAATTTCTGGACTGCATCATCGCCCCGGACGCCTGCGCCCAGATGAACCGCTGTGTGGAGAATATCGAACGGCAGAATCTCTGTACGAAGGAAAAATTCTTCGTCTCTTATGCGGATGTTCCCATGAAGGCCGACGACACGGCGCTGGAGCACTATGTGCGGCAGATGCGGGAGCATGTGCTGAAGCCCCTGGAGGAGCATTATGGGATCGATATTTCAGAGCAGGTCATGCGGGAAGCGGTGGAAACACAGAACCGGATCAGCCGGCTGATCTCTGAGATCGGGGCGTACCGCAAGGAGGAAAATCCCCGGATCACCGGCTATGAGTTTGCAGTGTTATGTACGGCGACCTACTGCAGTCCCAAGGAACTTTTGCTGGAAAAGCTGGAGGAGACGGCGGAGGAATTAAAGACCCGGGAGCCGGATGAAAAGCCCGGGTTCCGGGCAAGAGTGCTGCTGGCAGGCTCTGAGATCGACGATCCGGGCTTTATCCGTCTGGTGGAGGATGCGGGTGCGCTAGTGGTGGCGGACCGCTTCTGCTTTGGCTCCCTGCCGGGGCGAAGCGAAATCCTGCTTACGGAGAAGGAAGACGCGCTGACCCAGATCTGCCGCACTTATATGGAGTGGGGGAAATGCCCCCGGTTCATGAACACGGCGAAGATTCAGGAGCGTCAGACCTACATAGACGCCCTTGCCAAGGAGTATCACGCGGAAGGGCTGATTTACCAGCAGCTGAAGTTCTGCGATTACTGGGGTTATGAGCGGGCCTCCGCGTTTCATGTGATGCGGGAGGAGTACGGCTACCCCGTGCTGTCCCTGGACCGGCCCTATGTGGTGGGTAATTCCGGGCAGGTGAGAACCCGCGTGCAGGCTTTCGTGGAAAGCCTGGAGATCAAGAGAGCGGGAAGAAGTTAAGAGAAACGGAGAAAACATGGGAAAAGCAGTGGGAAGCGAGCCTCTGGGAAGGCTCTACACGGGGAAAAAGCCCCGCAGGCGCAGGGAGTGGCGCGGGTTGAAAGACACAATGTACGATTATTTCCGATGGCTGGGTTACTGGAAAACCCTGATCGGGTTTACCTTAAGCATCAATAATATCAAGGGTTTTCTTCGCTACCGCTGGATGCTGAACTACCTCGCCATGCCGGACTATATGGACCGGCACACGGAGGGGATGCGGGGCGTACAGCTCCGCATGGCGCACCAGGGGCTCGGGCTGATCGTGACGGACATCTGCGAGATGCTGAAGAAGATCTTCCGGGCGGACCCGGAGGTGGGCAACGACAAAGCGTTCAACAGCAAGATCGTCCTGTTTGACGAGAACATGATGAGCACGCTGATGGGCGGTTTTCCGAATCTGATCTGGCTTTCTGTGGAAGTGCCGGCGGTGTATACCTGTTCCATGCTGAACCAGACCGGTGTGACCTATTATGTGGAGAAGACCCAGGAGTACGGCGTGCCCTCGGATGTCTGCCCTATGCCCGCGGCGGAGCTTGGGGTCACGCTTGCGGACGACTTCCCGCTGATCGGAAAGTGCGCGGTACAGTGCAACACCACCTGCGACGGAAGCCTGATGGGGAACGGGATGGAGGCCAGGAGTTTTAAGATACCCACCTTCCAGCTGGCGGTTCCCATCCGCCACAGACAGGAGAGCGTGCAGGAGTACGCCGCAAAGGAGGTTCTGAACGCCATTCACTTTATCGAGGAACAGACGGGGGAGACTTTCGACTGGAATGCCTTTTTCGACAGCATGAAACGCTTTAACGCCGAGACCCGGGAATTTCTGGAGTGGATGGATCTCTCAAAGACGGATTATCCCCAGATGATGGGGGTGACGCTGGCGCTCTACCGGTACGGCGTGTACCAGGCGGCCGGCGGCAGGAACCAGGCGTTCCTGGATATGGATAAGAAGCTGACAAAGCTGGCCATGAAAGGCTGGCAGGAGAAGCAGATGGCGGCGAAAGAATACCGTCACAGGTGCATGACCTGGGGCGTGCAGGCGGCGTATTACACCGCCCTGCCGATCTGGCTCATGAACTGCTGGGGAATCGTCCCCATCGCGGATATGCTGACCACTGTGTCCACGGAGATGGTGAATACGGAGGACAAGGACCAGGCTCTGCTCGACCTGGCGTACCTCTATGAAAATATGATCATGAGAAACCGTTCCAACGGCGGCTATGAGACCGGCGTGGAGGCCCTGTTCTCCTACTGTGAACAGCTCAGGATCGACATGGTCATCATGTATGTGCACATGGGCTGCAAGGCCATGTCCGGCTATCACGGTCTTTTTGAGGAAGAGGCCAGGAAACGGGGGATCCACTGGATCTGGGTAACACATAACCTGATGTGTCCTCAGGACGGTTCCCGCCGGGATATGCGCATGGAGATCAACCGCTACATGCGCACGGTGCTCCGGGAGGAACCGCTGGATCCCTCGCTGGAGGATTTCGACGATTCTGAGAACTGGTAAGGCGGCGCGGAAAGGCGAGGCTGCTCTTTCAGGGTTTCCGATTTCGACGATTCCGGGCACTGGTAAGGTTGTGCGTTAGAGAGTTCAGCCTTCCAGAGTACCTTATGGTACCTGTCCTGGTTGGTTTTGTGGGATCCCAGCAGAAACGATCCGGCAATTAGTAAAAATCTATGGCGGATATCGGGTTTAAAATATGAAAAATCCCGTAACGGGTATCGGGTTTGAAAGACCGCGCTGAGTACGGGCGCAATCTCATAGTCCAGGAAGATACCGGGTTGGACGAAGCGGGACAGAAAACAGATAACAGTTGACTGTATGCAAGGAGAGAGAAGATGGGAAAATATTTTGGCGGATGTGATATCGGCAGTACCTATACAAAGTGCATGATCCTGGACGAGGCAGGGAATATCGTTGCCAGCGTGACAAACCGCAGCAGGATCAACCCTGTGCTCAGTGCCCAGGACGCCCTGAACGAGGTGGTGGCCCAGGTTCCGGATCTGGACAAACCGGAGGATCTGGCGTATTTGATCGGTACCGGCTACGGGCGGAACAAGGTGCCCTTTGCGGATGAAAATATCTCGGAGATCAGCTGCCACGCCATGGGCGTGCATGTGACGGATCCTTCCGTAAAGGCGATCATCGATATCGGCGGACAGGATGTTAAAGGTATCGCCATCGACAGCGACGGCACGGTGCTGAATTTTGCCATGAACGATAAGTGCGCGGCCGGGACGGGGCGTTTTTTCGAGTCCATGGCCAGAGCTTTTGAGATGAGCCTGGAAGAGTTTTCCAACCTTTCCCTCTCCGCAAAGAATGTGATCCCTATCACCGCCCAGTGCGCGGTGTTTGCGGAGAGCGAGGTGATATCCCTTGTGGGCGAGGGAAAGCCAATGGATGAGATCGCGGCGGGGATTCAGCTCTCCGTGGCGAAGCGCTGTTTTGTGATGGCGAAAAAAGCGGGGGTCACGGACTCCGTCACCCTGACCGGCGGCTGCGCGAAGAACGAGGGCCTGAAGCGGGCCATTGAAAAGGTCCTGAAGGTCAAGGTCGTGGATCTGAAGACGGATCCCCAGCTGATGGGAGCCCTTGGCGCGGCGGAGTATGCCAGACGAAAAGCGAGCTGACGCTGAAAACAGGAAACTTTTGACAAGGGATGGATGAGTAGGCCGGTGTTTGCAGGATAACAAGGCAGGACAACCCGGCACAAAACAACGCGGGACCGCAAGGCACAAAACAACGCGGGACCGCAAGGCACAAAACAAGGCAGGACAGCAAGGCACAGAACAACGCGGGACCGCAAGGCACAGAACAAGGCGGAACAACAAGACACAGAATAAGGCGAGACAACAAGGCATATAGCAAGACAGGATCACAAGGCATATAACATGGCGGGACGGGCAGGCGGCATGGATGCGTCAGAAGTCTGATCTACGGAAAAACCGGGAAAGGGAAAAGAACGGATATGATCGTTTTGAAGATACTGGGAATTATTTTTAGCATAGTTGTCATTCTTTTTGTGGTAACCTTTGTCATCTATTTTTTCAATTTGGACATGAAGCTGATGGCGCTGCTGATCAAACCCATGACCAAATTTTACGACTGGTCCAAGGCCAGACGGGATGCGAAGAAGTTGAAAGAGCGAGAAAAGGCTGGGGCGGAAAAGGCAGAATCGTAAAAGACCAAACAAAGGAGGCCGCAATGTACCTGTGCGACAGGGATATTTCAATGTGTAAAGAATTGCTGGAGAAGGGATGTCCTAGCAGGCTGCCCGCCGCACAGGGCTGGAAATGTACGGATCAGGAGGCCCTGGTGCTCCGCTCCGACATGGCTTACGAGCTGGGCGGCGGTACAAAAGCGGCGGTGAGCGGGCTGGGCTTTACCACGGACAGCGCTCTTGTGCCCGAAAACGGCGTGTTTTTGATTGGGCCGGATCTTCCCGAGATTCGGGAGGATGTATCCTACGCAAGGATTACGCTGCTTAGACTGGATGATGTGGAGGAAGAGGATCCCCAGCAGCTGTACGCCATCCTTCGAAAGCTGGAATATATCAGGTACCGAATCTATCCCGAGGGATATATGATGCGGATCTCCGCGGTGAAGGAGAGAGAGCCGGTCCGCATCTCCAGGGAAGCCCTGGGTGAGGGCATGGATTTTGCGAAGGTGGGGGCCTGTTTTGCGGGGCAGTACGCCAAAGATCCCCGGGTAAAAGCGGTTCAGACTTATTTTGTCACCGATCCGCGCGCGGATTACGGAGCGCTGCGGAGCTATGCCCGCCGTTTTGAGCAGATCACGGAATCTCTGAACCTGGTATTTCAGGGCATTTCCATGGACTGCAGCACCTGCGGCCAGAGGGAGCTCTGTGAGGAGATCGACGGCCTGAAGGAATTACATCAAAATGTCACGGGAAAAATAACCAATCATATGTAATTATTAAAAAATTCTTGTATCGGCATTAAATCTGTGCTATGCTCTTTTCAAAGCATAAGCATTCTTGTTTCTGAAAATATCAATATAAATGTCTTTTCATTCACAGAAAATCTATGCTTTTCATCCATTCAAATTATACGGGCAGGAGATTTTCAGTGAAGAGAGACATGCGGTACCCCTTTATCTCCTGCGGAATGAGACCGGGGAGGAGTTTACAGATCTCTTGGAGATCCAAGTGATTGAGCTGAATAAGGCGCTGAGCGGCAGGGACCGGATGGATGACTGGATCACGCTGTTCAACGCGGAGACGGAGGAGGATCTGAAGATGCTGGAAGCAAAGACGAAAAATCCGGGAATTTTAGAAGCGATCAAAGAGGTCAGACTGATGGGCTTGGGAAGAGCGTTGAAGGCGGTGTATGACGATCATATGAAGCAGATCCGGGATCAGAATGCCCGGGATGATTATGTGAGGGAAGAGGGAAGAACTGCGGGAAAGATGGAAGGAAAAGCGGAAGGAAAAGCAGAAGGAAAAGCCGAGGATATCCTGGAGTTATTGGAAGAATTAGGTCCTGTGCCCAGTGAGATAAGGGAGAAGATCTGCGGCATTACGGATCTTGAGGATCTGAGGAAACTGTTGAAACTTGCGGCGAAAGCAAATTCGTTGGAGGAGTTTGAAAAAAATTATGAAAAACAAACTTAAAAAAACAGGACTGCTTATGGCAGGCTTATTGCAGGGAACTCTGGGAAGTTATTTGGGATTATTGGGATGGGCATTCGCTTTTCCTGAAAATGGCCCCGGAAGCAAAGACTATGAAGAGGATATGTTCTTTGTTCCGTTAGGATTTATAATCATGCTTTTATGGATTATCGTGATGGTTGCAGCGATTGTACTCCTTCGCAAGAACAGGAAAAATCTGCTATTATTCTTGATCCCTTGGTTGATTGGACTGCTCGGCTGCTTGGTGTTTGTATTTATCCTTTTCTAAAAGAATTATCACTATAACAAGGAGATCTCCTCGTCATTCCTCCTGGCTTTTAAGCGTTTGCGGAAGGATTCGAACCTTCGGTGCGTTGCCGCACACCACCTTAGCAGGGTGGCACCATAAACCTCTCGGACACGCAAACGGAAAATGGATGGGGCAGGACTCGAACCTGCGGTGTTTCCGTGTGGCGGATTTACAGTCCGCTGCCCTCGCCGCTAGGCATACCCATCCGTGGGGTGACCAGGGGGAATCGAACCCCCGTGAGCAGAACCACAATCTGCCGGACTACCACTATCCTATGGCCACAGCAGCTCCTGCGGGACTTGAACCCGACATCTCCGGCTTGAGAGACCGGCGTCCTGACCTTTAGACGAAGAAGCCTTAACGATCCCCATGGGACTTGAACCCAATACCTCCGGCTTGAAAGGCCGGCATCCTAACCTTTAGACCAGGGAATCCTGCTCACGCGCCGCCGGATCGTCCATGACCGGCAAAATGATCCTTTGCGCGGAACTGTTCCATATGGGACTTGAACCCATGGCCCCTCGATTAAAAGTCGAGTGCTCTCCCAACTGAGCTAATGGAACATAAAAAAATACCGCCTGCCTCATTTGAGATAAGCGGTACTTGAAATCCAGGTTCTATTTCTAGCGGTCTTCTAAAAGACCTGCCACCGGGCGTCACACAGTTTTTCGCCTTTTCTTATCTCGCATGAGCGCATCTTAACATGACTCTGCTCTTTTTCTTTACTGAACAGTGCCTCGTAATGTTCGCTATGCAGATAATAGGCAGATGGATTTGCTGTCAATCCATTCGCGGCGAAATTAACTGTTGCCATGATCGTTTCCTTTCTGGACCTATCCGGTCCGCTTTGCTTTCTGACTGTAATCACTATAACACTGATTTTCCGTTTTGTCATTCTACCGGCAATATAATTTCTGCCTGTTGAATTATCGTTTTGGAGGAATTTTATGAATAGAAGCAAAGAGCGCGCGAAAGAAATACTCCATCTTTACCTTGCTGAAGTCAAAGCCCTTGATTTTGTCGAATCAGTGATATTAGTCGGTTCTCTTTCAGATGATACCTATACCGGAAATGTTGGCAGTGATATAGACTTGATCCACATAGTGTCTGACGAAGAGGATTATTACTTGGAAAAAAAGCAAATAAAAGAACTCATCGAAAAAGTGGAACAGGCAACCGAAAATGATGTTCCGATAGCAGATGTGGTTTTCCAGCCAAGACATTTGGCGCATCCTTACAGTTATGATTTTGAACTGTCGCGGGAGAATAAGGACCTGATAGAACGCCCAATTGAGGTGTTTCGTGCCCTGGACAGCGGTATTACCGTGTACGGAGAAGATTTCATCAAGACCCTTGAACGCCCGACACGCGCTGATGTGGAGATGACAAAGCGGCTTGGCGCCGAGCAGATGGAAGCCTTGAAGGATACGGATTGGTATAAAAATGAGTATATAAAAACAGTAAACCAGCCTTCTATACGAATGATGACGCAAATTGTTCTTACCACGGCCATGTCAGAGTATTACTACTATACCGGAAAAAGTTGTTCAAGCAAATATGATATTTTGGAACATGTTGAGAAGGAGTGTCCTCAGATCACCTATTTGAATCTACTGCGCCTTTGCCATAAAAACCGTTTTTCACCTGAAAAAATTACGGAGCAGGATATCGAAACAATGAACAGAGAGTATCAGACTATTTATTTAAAACGGCCCAAAACCTGGTAAAGATGTAGGGGTGAAAGAGAAATCACAATACATATGGAATTTGACGAAGACAAATGCTTCTGATATAATCAGTTCTATCAAATAAATTCAATTTCAGGAATATGGGATTTTATGACTAAAAAAAGATTGACGAGAGATTTAAAATGGGGATTTCAATATTACCCATATTATCAAATGCGTATTGATTGCGATAAATTTCATGGTTGGGCGGCACTGAATGAATTAACCGATGGAGATTATTTGTATTGGGATTTTTTTGAAAAGGCAGGAAAAGTTCCTGTGGCAGGAAAGGGAATGTGTTGGCTTACTTTAATTCCTGATGGGAAAAAACATTCTGTTACGGCAATGTTCACGAAAAATGGGGACATATCCGTATGGTATATTGATGTGATTCATTCGTTAACGACAGACGCGGATGAGGTTCTGGCTTTTATGGATCAATATCTGGATGTCCTGCTTACAACAAGCGGCGATGTATTGATAGATGACAAGGACGAATTGGAAGCAGCATATTGTTCCGGGGAATTGACAAAAGATGAATACGAAGCGGCGCTATTGGAAGGAAATAAAATTATTGACGAATGGGGTAAAGACATTCATACATCTGAACAAATATGTAAGGAAATGTTAAGCTATGTCAAAGCGCAGATAGATGACCACCCCTTGACTGTATTTCTTGATATTGATGGCGTAATGGATATTTATCAGCCCGATCAGGAATTTCAGAATTTATTGCCGCATGCAGGGGAAAATATATGCGAATTGGTGCACAGAATGAAAGCGAAAGTAGTCGTAATTTCAAGCCACCGGTCGGGAGGAAAAACCTGGGATCTGCTTTCAGATTTTTTTGAGCGCAATCATATATACAATGTTGATATTACCCCATATAGCGAAGAATACGGCAGCCGGACTGATGAAATTAACGCTTATTTGCGTATGCACCCGAATATTGAAAGATATGTTATTTTGGATGACTGTTTCCAAGATGATTATACGAGTGATAGAAAGCTGCGGGAACATCTTGTTTTTGTTGATGCTTTAAAAGGCTTACAAAAACAAGATGTCATAAAAGCCTGCGAAATTTTAAACCGTCAAAAATCCGTTAGTCTATTTTAAACCATAAAATTTCTTGATTTCAAGGTTTACGCTATGCGAAACCCTAGGTATCCTTTCCTCTGTTTTCCCTCTTGCGAGAGTTCATAACAGGATGCTTTTTGCGTATATATTTGATATTCGGAGGAGTAACGGATGAATTTAGTTGCGAGAGCGATATTGGGATTTTTTATTGGAGCGGTGATATTTGGCATGATGTTTCTTCTATATTTGAAGAAGAAACATCCGATTGTCAATCCAGTTCCGAAAGAATCGCGTTTAGAGATACTGAAAAAATATAGTGAGTATGATACCAGTAAAGAATCGAAGAAATATCCTGCTACTTTTGTTTTGAACAATAAAATACCTGACATTTTGTTAAAATATGATTATTTAAAATATTCCCACAGATCGTTTGCAAAGGAGGATGATATTGTTTTTGCAATGCTTGACTTTGTCTGTGATCATTTTAGGCATGGCAGTAATGTTCGTTTGCCCAGGGACCACAGCATGGTGGGAATCATTGAAGGAAGCGAGAAAATCGGATTGATAACGAATTGCAGAGGATTATCGCTGATATTGGCTGAATTACTGCGTATGAATGGAATTAAGGCCCGACATGTTACATGTAAACCCTATGAAGAACCTTTTTCGGACTGTCATGTTGTTGTTGACTGCGTTATGCCTTCCGAAAAAAGAATTATGCTTGATCCAACATACAGGTTATATTTTGTCGACGATAACGGTGGATATGTTTCCATTGCTCAGCTTCGGGAAGGAATAATACATGGGGTTGATTTTCACCCGAATAGGAATGCTTCATACAATGGAGGAGAGTTCGTTTATGAGGATTATAAGGAATATATGAAAAAAAACTTTTACGGTTTAATACTAATTTTATTCTGGATGATTCGTCAGCAGATAGGGAAGCGACAGAGATTGAACTGATTCCCAAGGGATATACGACTGAAAGATTTGCAAAGAGCGTAAAATTTGTAACCGATCCAATTTCGTTTTGGAATATTTGATTTGGTGGGGCCTGCACGTTAAATGCCCTTATAGTGCAGATTTTGAGGCTTTCAGCGGAAAATCCTTTGTGTTATAGTAAAGATAGAAAAGGCAGCAGGGCCTGCAGACAGCAAGGCCGACATTCCCAGAGCCGGATGATAGCAGGACATGGACATGGACATGGGCAGGGGCTGCTGCAGGTGATAGGGAAAGGAGGAATGCGTAGTGCTGACATTTATCTTTTTTATCCTGTTCTTTGCGGTATTTGGTTCCGTTCTAAAGTTTTCCTTGAAGGCCGCCTGGGGGATCACGAAAATAGTAGTGGGACTGATAGTGCTTCCGATCTTGATGCTGGTGCTTCTGTTTTATGGGCTGCTGGTGCTGGCGATCCCCATTCTGATCGTTCTGGGCATTGTTTTTCTGATAAAGCTTGCATTGAAAGTCTCATAAATGGGACAATCCCCGAATACTCTATTAAAAAAACCTCCGGGCTGATGAGTCAGTCCGGAGGTTTGAGTAATTTGGAATACTCCTGGAGCATAGGCTTCTTGCGGAGATTCCGACATAAAGCGCTGTCACATGCACTTTTCTTAGTTAGTCAATCAACTTAAATTGACTTATTAAAGCTTAATCCAGTAGAACGATTAGTCCTCTTTCTTCTTGCCGGTCAGAGCGGTGCCTGCTGCGAACAGCCCTGCAAGTCCGCCAACCATCAGAGCGATATCCATCGTCTTAGGAGAACGACCGGTATCGATAACAAGTGCGAAAGGAGAGAAAGAGTCAACCATTACGGAAACCGTATTGTCGCCTACTTCAACGGGAGTAAGTCTCTCCCAACCGTTTGCACCCTTATGCAGAACGGTCACATTCTGACCCGCCCAAACGTTAGGGTTATTGATCGTCAGCTTATAAGGGAAAGCTACGTTCGGTACGTTGATGTCAACGATAGAAGCAATAAAAGTGTTTGTGCCATACAGAGCGTTAGCCTGGTTGACAGCATCCTGGAAAGTACCTGCATCTACTGCAGTTACAGTTCCGCCGTCAGAAACAGTAGTCTGAGCAGGCCAGTTCTCTCTGTTCCAAGTGCTGATCTGCTGAGAGCCGCTGCCTACGTCGTAGGTAACTTCAGGACTGCTAGCCACGTTCTGAGCACTTTGGGAGCCAGCAGCTGCTGCTGTCAGACTAGCACCCATCACCATGGTCACGGCGCATACAAGTGCCAGAAATTTCATTTTCATGTGAATCTCCTCCTTTTTAATAGATGCATGTGACATTTATATTAAGCGGAAACCGCCTAATACCATATTAAAAGTAAATTACTCTTCGAGATCAACTTCCCGGTAAAATATCTGAATCATGAGATCCCGGAGCGCGTCCTGATCCGGATAAAACTCTTCGTGATCGCCATCATAGGTGGTTCCTTCCAGAGTGTAAATATCGTTTTCCGAATCAAAATCATAACCGACCAACTGTGTGGCCAGGTAGGCAACCTGGTCAGAGGTGATGTCGGTAACCATATATTTGGACAGCGTGCTGTAGAGTTTTACGGGAAGAGTAAGGTCGTTCTTCACCTGCTCTTTCAGCTTGCTGATAAAAACGGATAAAAATTGTTTCTGCCTTGCCAGACGTGATCTGGCGCTTTCAAATACAGTGATGTCGCGGTCATGAACATAATGGTATGCGTTACTGCCTTCAAGGTGTATATATGCGCCTTCCGGCCAGTCAGGATTAACCCAGCTCATATCTTCCAGCACATATAAATCCACGCCGCCTAACGCGTCTACAAGATCTCCGACAGCCCCCATATTCAAGGATGCATACCCATTGATCGGCAGATTGAAAAACAATTTGGAGACAGCTTCGACAGTGGCTTCACAGCTTTGCTCCATGCCGTCGCCAAAACCATGCTGAACAGTAATCTGCGCTTTGACAACGGGCGTTACACCGTTTTTCTCGAAACCATACATATAAACATCTACAATGGTATCCCGGTTGATGGCGATGATCTTGACATCCTTTTCATCCGGATTTATTACAACCAGAAACAATCCGTCCGATTGTCCGCCATCCGTAGCGTCCTTTGCGGGCGCAACCGGAGTCTGTTTATCGATTCCCATCATGAGGAACGTCATAATATGATCGTTGTACTCATATATTTTGCCTTCATACCGTATCCAGCCCTCTTGCCATGTATAGGAAGAAACTTCCTCTTCCGAAACGTCTGCAGATGTTTCTTCCATCACAAGGTTTGGCGCGGTGCCCTGGGTCCGATTGGACAATTTGTATTTCCCGGAAAGGAGAAACATGCCGATGCCCAGTGCGGCAAATGCAGTCAGCGAGGCAATAACGGTAACAGTCCAAGCGGCAACGGTGATGATCCGGCGCTTTCTTTTACGGCGTTTCTCCTCTTTTGTAATAGTATGTGTGCTATAATCCAGTTCATCCAGCGTTATCTTCATCTGTTGTCGCCTCATCGGCCGCTTCGATCTTTCCTACTGCGACCAGCTTTGCCTGTACGAGATAACGGTGCTCAGCTTCATTCTTTACGCAGGTGGACAGCGTGAGGACAAGGTCGTCAGCTGAGAGCTCCACATCCTCATTATAGTGGGCACCCAGGGCATCCACGGTCATTTCGCCGTTCATAACCTGCTGCAGATAATACTCAAAGCTGTCGGGATCATTCATGGTATAACCCAGAAGCAAGGGTCTATCCACAAATTTGTAAGCGGCAAACACCTGATAGACAAGTGTGTATTCCGGCGTGTAAATATACACATAAGGATGCTCGTCAAAAAATAAGGAATCCTCGTAATTGTGCAATGACCCAAACATGGAACGGTCTCCCATATTGTGGCCATATATAACGGTGAGATTATCCTGCCAGTCGGTGCTGTTGTAGTACTGGGTAAAGATACAGCCTCCGACGCTGCTGTTTCCCTCAATATCCCGTTTCAGATAATATTCCGCATCATCGGGATGCTGGAGGACGGGGTAGTTGATCTTGGTATCCGGAACATAGATCCAGGCGTAAACGTCTGGGTTCAGTTCCTTTAATCCCTCAAAATCAACGTCGATTTCCGGCACGTCATAATCCGTCAGGTCGGGATAGGAAAGTTTTCCAAATACATTTGGCTCCGGCGTAGGCTCCGTACTTGCCACGGGCGTGGGCTCGGGAGTCGTTTCCGGAACAGACGATTCGACTGTTCCAGAGGATTCGATATAATTTTGCAGTAACTCTTCCATCTGTTTCCGGCTGGCGTATAAACTGTACATATACCAGATCAGCCAAACTACACAGCACAGGAAACCTATTATGCATATTACATGTATGACGCGGCGGATATTCGTTTTTTTGGGCAGAGGGTTCTGTTCCTCTTGGTTATTGGAATGCAATGCAATCCCTCCTGTCTGCAAACAGTTATATAGTTATATTTGGAGGTAATAAACTAAAATGTCATCGTAATGCAAATGGTATTACCTACTTGTAGGCAGAATACATTTCATTTAAATATAACATACTCGCAGATAAATTTCAATAAGTTGTTTAGTACTAAATTATAAACAATCATGGAAATTTTTTCCAAATATATAACAACAATCCCGCCAGGTACAGAAACTTATCGAAAAGCGATCTGTGCGAAATTGTAAAAACCCAGGTACCAGATGTTGAAATCATGGCCTCCGGGGAGCTCCTGCCACATAAAGTTTTCACCGTCCGTAAACTGGCTGCAGACGTCGGGAAGATTTTTTGCGGCGGCGGAAGCGCTTGCGTAAGCGATGCCGTCCTCCGTTCCACAGATATTGTAGAAATAGTGGATGGGGAGGGCATTTTCTTCCAGGAGTTCCGCGGTTTTTTCCGCAGGATTGCTGGTAGGAGCCGCGGAGAAAGCGCCGTACCATCCAAACAAGTCCACGCATTCCCCGATGCCGATGTTGATGGTCTGCATACCGCCCATGGAGAGCCCGGCCATGGCCCGATGATCCCTGGAAGCGGAAAGGTCGTATCCGTCCGCGCTGTACTCCGCGTAGGTGCTGTAGTTTGCCTCGATATAAGGGATCAGGTCGTTTCGCAGCTCCTGGCCAAAGCAGTAGAAGGAGTTGTAATCCGAGCCGTTGGAAGCGTGGTTCGCAGCGGAGCGCCCGTTGGGCGTGACTACGATAAAGGGCTCGATATCCCCGAAGTAGGCCAGGTTGTCCATGATGATCTTTACGCGGGAGGACGTCCCGGTCATTCCCCACTCGTTTTCGTCGCCGCCGATGCCGTGCATCAGATACAATACGTTATACTGTTTGCCCTCGTCGTAGCCATAGGGGAGATAGACGTTTGCCTCCTTGGTGATCTCGCTTCCGTCCCCAAAATAGTCGCGGGAGGGATAGGTGATCTTTTCTATGGTGCCGGCCTCTTTCAGCTGAAGACCGGTGTACTTGGATGGAATCGCATCGCTGATCTCCGCGGTGGGAACCCGTTCTTCGTCTTCGGAAAGGGTTTCTACAGAGACATCTACTTTGGAAGTCTCCTGCCGGATGGCCTCCTGAACAGCATTTTCACTCACACTCACAGAGCTTCCCTCCTCAATATTTTCACTGCCGCAGCCCGGGAGCAAGACCAAGACCAGGGAGAGCAGGCAGATCATTTTACAAACGGTTTGAGAACGCATAAAGCATTTCCTTTCTCCAATTTAAAGGATAAGGTCGAAAAAAGCAAGACCTCAGCGAAAACTTTGCACATAATTTATGTGATTTGGCAATTATTCACAATAAGACCTTTGACAGGGCGGATTTATGGAACTTTTTTCACAAGGGAAATCCCGCTGAACAGAGACAGCCGGCGGAGAAACGGACCATCCCGTTTTCCAGCCGGCTGTGTTTCTGCCTGGCGCCTGGGACACCCTTTATCATTTCTTGAGCTTGAACTGGGAGATGGTGTCCATAAGAGATTTTGCGCAGTCCCCGAGGCACTGGGAAATCGCGGAATTTTCCTCCGCGCTGGCCGCGTTGTTCTCCACCATTTCGCTGATCTTTTTCAGGTTCGCGGAGATCTCGTCCGCTGAGTTCTTCTGGGTTTCCACGAAGCTGACGATCTCGTTCACCATCTGGGAATTGCTTGCGGAATATTCCACGCTGTCGGCGATGGTCTTATCCGCTTTGGCCACCAGCTCTTTTCCGGCGGAAACCGAGCGAAGGGAGCGCGAGATGGCGTCGCTGATCTTGACGCTGGACTGGGAACTGTTGGAGGAAAGAGTTCCGATTTCGCTGGCAACCACCGCGAAGCCCTTGCCCACGTCCCCGGCTCTCGCCGCCTCGATGGAAGCGTTCAGCGCAAGAAGATTGGTCTGGCTTGCGATCTCGTTGATCTCTGTGACAAATCCAGCGATTTCGTCATAGCATTTTGCAATCTCATCCATGGCGGCAACCAGTTTGTTCATCTCGCCGTTGCCAAGGGCAAGCTGTTCATTCACATTGTCCGTGTTCTTCTTAATGGAGACGGCAAACTCGGAGATCTTCTCCATATTGTCCGTCAGAGTCTTCATTTCACGGGAGGCATCCACTACGGATTCGCTCTGCGCGGTGGCAACCTTTGCCACGTCCTCGCTGGTGGCGGACAAATCTCCCGCATACTGCATTACGGCCGAAGCGCGCTCGTTGATCTCCGAGAAACTGCTGTTCAGAACCCGCAGGATCTCCAGCAGCGCTTCCTTGATTTTTGCATAATCTCCGGCATAGTTCCCGCTCACGTCGAAATTCAGGTTCTTTTCGGAGATGGAAGTCACGGTGTTTGCAATCTCCGATATGTAATGCTGTAAGCCCTGCATGGTATCGTTCAGCGCCACGGACAGGGAGTGGACTTCTTCTGAGTGGTCGTCAACCTGGAAGTGATAGTTCAGATCTCCGTCCGAGATGCGGCTCACATTTGCGGCGAGGTCTTCCAGGGACGCGAACATGGGCGTGACGCCGTCGGTCAGCCGCTGCTTCGCTAATTTTCCAAGGACGATTCCCAAGAGGACGTCCAGTACGGCGACCAGCGCGATGATCACGAGCACCCAGGTCAGGGAGATAACCGCAACCACGGTCCAGCCGCAGGAAGGCGCTTTGCTGCTGATGGCAAACTTGAACCCGCCCTTATAGTCAAAGATCAGTTTGGTGGAAAGATTGTCTTCGTAAACGCTCTTATATTTCCCGTGCAGCGCTTCCTCCACGGTCATGCCGCCCTTATTGTTTAGAGCGATCTCTTCATCCGGATGGGTCAGGATCGTGCCGGCCCCGGAGGTCAGGAAAACGTAATTGCCGCCCTCATAAGAATTTTCGATCAGAGTCACCAGGTCGTCCATATACATATCCATTCCGGCGACGCCTGCCAGGGTCCCGTTCTTGTAGATCGCCCGGGAGAGGGTGATGCAGATATTGCCGGTCTGTTCGTCCACGTAAGGCTCGGAGATGTAGACTTCGTCGGAGTTGGACGCTCCGATATACCAGTCCCGTTCGGACACGACGAAATCCGGCTCAGGGATCCAGCCGCCGGACATATAGGTCATGATCCCGTCGGAGTAAACGACGCCGGGCTCTTTTAAGCAGACATAAACTGCAGATACATCGTCATACTGTGCAGCCAAGGTATCTACATACGAATAGTAATTGCTTTTTATGGTCCCGGAAGAGACGCCGGCCGCCACGGTATTGATAAAGGAAACTTTCTGCGCCATGGTATTGTCTACCTGGGAGCTATAGACCTGAACCTGCTTGGAATTATCCTTGACTGTGTAGGCCAAAACGATGACGAGTACAATAAAACCCATCAGGAGGCACAGACCGGTTATGATATGCCGGATGGACCGATTGGCCTTTTCGGTGACATTGGAACTGAGTTTCTGTAAGTTCATTTGATGTCCTTCCTTTCTGTCAGCTGCAAAAAGTGGCACAGATAAAGATATGCAGGTACATTTCCATTATATTCTTTTGGGATTTCCTGTCAAGAAGCCGAGGTCAAATTTAACGGATTGTCGACAGAATTTTTGACCTGGGCTATCAATCATCTGAGATCGTAGAACGGTGACGCGTCCCGGGTGCGGTACTCATGTTTTTCATAGTAGCCGATCAGTCTGCCGTCCTCCCCGCGCAGGGCCGTCATATAGACATCTTTGTCCTGCTTTTCGTTGTAAAACGTGTGTACCCTGTTGTGGGAGACGTCCGAGGCAAACCACGCGCTGACTTCCCGGATCCTCCTGCAGGACTCGGGGTTGTGACAGTCCAGGAGACTTTTTCCGATGAGTTCGGCACCGCCGCGTTTTGCGTAGTTTGCGACCGCCGCGGGGTTCATGTAGAGTATTGTATGTTCCGGATTGCAGATCACTACGGAAGTGGGATCCTGATCGACGATGCTCTTAAAATAAGGGGATAGTTCCATGCCTGAATACCTGCCTTTCTGTCTGTAAACAAAAAGGGAATCGAAACCGTAGTTTTGATTCCCTGAGCGGAGAGTGTGGGATTCGAACCCACGTGCCCGGAATGGACAACCGCATTTCGAGTGCGGCTCGTTACGACCACTTCGATAACTCTCCAGAAACCGGCAAGACCTATTCTATAAGAAAATGTTTTATTTTGCAAGCCTTAATCCCAAATTTCCCTCAATTTTCAAAAAATTCAAAAATCATCCCTGGTCTTTAATCCAAAGACGGACCTAAAGACAGCAATATTTTAGAGGTTTAAAAGCCAGATTCGTTTTTTGAACAAAAAACAGCGGCGTCGTCAGAGCGGATTTTTTAAAAATTATTTGAGATTTTTTATTGTGTGATGAAAGAAAATGGTTTACACTTAGTAAAGGTGGTTTCGGGAGAGGAAGGACGCCCGGAAAAGAAAATATCATGCGGGGTTGTTTCCAATGCCTGGAAAACTGCAAAGGCGGACTGCGCGGGGAACGGGTGCTTTGGAACACGCGGATCGGAGGAAAAATGAAGAGAATTGGAATGTTGACCAGCGGCGGCGACTGCCAGGCCTTGAACGCGGCGATGCGGGGCGTGGTAAAAACCCTTTTAAACAGCAGGCAGAAGGTTGAAATTTACGGATTCCTGGACGGATACAGGGGACTGATCTACAACAATTACCGGATGCTGAGCGGCAGCGATTTTTCCGGCATCCTGACAAAGGGCGGGACCATTCTCGGGAGCTCCCGGACACCCTTTAAGACGATCAAGGATCCCGACGCCAACGGCCTGGACAAGGTGGAGGCCATGAAGCAGAATTACCGCAAGCTGAAGCTGGACTGCCTGGTCATCCTGGGCGGAAACGGCACCCATAAGACGGCGAACCTTCTCAGAGAGGAAGGCCTGAATGTCGTGACCCTTCCGAAGACCATCGACAACGACCTCTGGGGAACGGATATGACTTTCGGCTTCCAGAGCGCAGTCAATGTGGCCACGGACGCCATCGACTGCATCCATACTACCGCGGCTTCCCACGGGCGCGTGTTCATCGTGGAGGTGATGGGGCATAAGGTCGGTTTCCTGACCCTGAACGCCGGAATGGCGGGCGGCGCGGACATCATTCTCATCCCGGAGATCCCCTACGATATCAATAAGGTGATCAAAAAGATCGAGGAGAGGGAGAAGAACGGCAGCCGTTTCACCATCATCGCGGTGGCGGAGGGCGCGATCTCGAAGGAAAACGCGAAACTCTCCAAGAAAGAGTTCAAAAAGATGATGGAGAAATATCCGTATCCTTCGGTCTCCTACGAGGTGGCTGCCCAGATCCAGGAGAAGACCGGACGGGAGGTACGGGTCACGGTTCCCGGGCATACCCAGAGAGGCGGAAGCCCCTGCCCTTATGACCGTGTGTTTGCCAGCCGCCTTGGGGCGGAGGCCGGAAAGCTGATCCTGGACGGCGAGTATGGTTTCATGGTGGGATACAAAAACCGTGAGATCGTGAAGGTTCCCCTGGAAGAAGTGGCAGGCAAGCTGAAGATGGTGGATCCGGATTCCACCATTGTGAAGGAAGCGAAGCTCCTTGGAATCTGTTTCGGGGATTAAGAGAGGTTAGTTTCTGATGTCATATACGGCTTTATATCGAAAATTCCGTCCGGCTTCCTTTGCGGAAGTTAAGGGGCAGGATCACATCGTGACCACCCTGAAGAATCAGCTGAAGGCCGGGCGGATCGGCCATGCGTACCTGTTCAACGGCACAAGGGGCACCGGAAAGACTACTGTGGCGAAGATTTTCGCGAAGACGGTGAACTGCGAAAACCCCACGGAGGACGGCCCCTGCGGGGAGTGCCGGAGCTGCAGGGCTGTGGCCGCGGGCGCCAGCATGAACGTGATAGAGATTGACGCCGCGTCCAACAACGGCGTGGACAATATCCGGGAGATCGTGGACGAGGTCTCTTATTCTCCGGCGGAGGGAAAGTATAAGGTTTACATCATAGATGAGGTTCATATGCTTACTTTAGGAGCCTTCAACGCTCTTCTGAAGACCCTGGAGGAACCCCCTTCCTATGTGATCTTTATCCTGGCGACCACGGAGATCCACAAGCTCCCCATCACGATCCTGTCCCGGTGCCAGAGATATGACTTTAAGAGGATCTCCATAGATACCATCGCGGACCGTCTGGGGGACCTGGTAAACCGGGAGGGCGTCCGGGCCGAGGAGAAGGCGCTGCGCTATATCGCGAAGCTGGCGGACGGCTCCATGCGCGACGCGCTGAGTCTGCTGGATCAGTGCATCGCCTTTCAGCTCGGGAACGTGCTTACCTACGATATGGCCCTGGATATCCTGGGGGCGGTGGATACGGGAGTGTTCAGCGATCTTCTGGGACATATCCTGCAGAGGAACGTGCTGGGCTGCGTAAAACTACTGGAGGAGATCGTCATGCAGGGGCGGGAGCTCACCCGCTTTGTGAATGATTTTACCTGGTATTTGCGGAATCTCCTGCTGGTGCGGACGGCGGACGATCTGGAGGACGTGATCGATATGTCCTCGGACAACCTGGCGAGGCTGAAAGAGGAGGCCGGGGATCTGGATGACGACAGGATCCTGCGCTATATCCGGGTCTTTTCGGAACTGTCCGGGCAGATCAAATACGCTTCCCAGAAGCGGATCCTTATAGAGATCGCCCTGATCAAGCTTTGCAGGCCGGAGATGGAGAAAAGTCAGGACAGCCTGCTGGACCGGATCCGTCAGCTGGAAGAAAAACTGGAATCCGGGAGTTTCGTGCAAACTATGCCTTATCCCGTGCAGGAAGGGGAGGCGGCCCCTGTGAAAAAGGAGAAGCCCAAGCTGGACAGGGCCGTGCCGGAGGAAATTCAGGAAGTGGTACGGAACTGGCCCGCCATCATCGGCGGCATGGAGAATCCTGAGAAAAAGTATTTAAAGGATGCCAAGCACAGTCTGGGGGAGGGAAACCAGCTGATCGTAGCCCTGGAGGACGGGCTGAAATCGGATTATTTTCTGCAGAATCCGGACAGGATAGAATGGCTGGAAAACGTTCTTGCGGATTTTTCAGGAAAAGAGATCAAGGTGCAGATCCAGCCCATCGCCGGGAAACAGGATTTTCAGGAGCATTACGTGGATCTGGGAGTTATTTTGATGGATATAGATGAGGAAGAGGAGGATCAGTAAGAGATGGCAAAAAGAGGAGGTTTTCCCGGGGGCGGTATCCCCGGAAATATGAACAACCTGATGAAGCAGGCCCAGCGCATGCAGCGCCAGATGGAGGAGGGCCAGAAGGAACTGGAGACGAAGGAATTTTCCGCCTCCGCGGGGGGCGGAGCCGTGCAGGTCACCGTAAATGGGAAGAAGGAACTTGTCTCCGTGAAGCTGCAGGAGGAGATCGTGGATCCCGAGGACATTGAAACCTTGCAGGATTCCATTCTGGCGGCGGTGAACGAGGCTCTTCGCCAGGCGGAAGCGGCCAGCGCGGAACTCATGGGTAAGATGACCGGAGGTCTGGGAGGGCTGCCCTTCTGATGAACCTTTACAGCGGACATATCAACAAACTGATCGACGAGCTGGCTTCCCTTCCGGGGATCGGCAGCAAGTCGGCCCAGAACCTTGCCTTTCATCTGATCAATATGCCAAAGGAGCGGGTGGAGCGCCTGGCGAACATGATGATACAGACCCGGGAGAGCGTCCGGTACTGTAAGGACTGCTGTACGCTGACGGACGGGGACCAGTGCCCTGTCTGCGCAAACGCGAAGCGAAACCACAGGATCATCATGGTGGTGGAGGATCCCAGGGACATGGCGGCCTATGAAAAGACCGGAAAGTATGAGGGAGTCTATCACGTGCTGCACGGCGTGATCTCTCCCATGCTTGGCATCGGCCCCGGAGAGATCCGGCTGAAGGAGTTGATCAAGAGGCTGGAGGGGGACGTGGAGGAAGTGATCATCGCCACCAATTCCAACCTGGAGGGCGAATCCACGGCCATGTATATCAGCAAGCTGATCAAGCCCACGGGGATCCGCGTCACCAGGATCGCCACCGGGGTTCCGGTGGGCGGGGATCTGGAGTACATCGACGAGGTGACCCTGACCAGGGCGCTGGACGGCAGGGTGGATCTTTAGACTATGGAGCGCGTCCGTCCCGACAGCGCGGTATGGCAGCCGTGGGACGGACTGTAAACGGAATCATTACTTATATATTAGGAAAGGAGAGTCTGCAGAGCTGCAGGCGAGAGAGAAGATGGCGGTGGAAATTCAAAGTTTTGGGAAAACGCCGGACGGGCGGGAGATCAAACTCTATACCCTTCGGAACGGCAAGGGCATGCAGGCGTCCGTGACCAATGTGGGCGCGATCCTGGTAAAGCTTTTGGTTCCCGATGCACAGGGCAGGCTGGAGGACGTCGTCCTGGGTTTTGACCGGGGAGAGGATTATTACGATAACGGGAGCTTTTTCGGCGCGGTGGTCGGCCCCAGCGCGAACCGGATCGGCGGCGCTGCTTTCGAGATCGACGGCGTGAAGTACCAGCTGGCTGTGAACGACGGCCCCAACAACCTTCACAGTGATATTGACAAGGGCTATCACAAGGCATTCTGGGATGCGGAGGCGGGAGAGAACAGCGTCCGCTTCTCCCTGGAGGATGCCGACGGGAACATGGGCTTCCCGGGCAATAAGAAGATCCAGGTGACCTACACGCTGGACGAGGACAATGGCTTGGAGCTGCACTATCATGCCAGCAGCGACAAGAAGACGATCCTGAACCTGACCAATCACACCTACTTTAACCTGGACGGACATGCCAGCGGAAAGATTGAGGGACACGAATTGACCCTGAATGCCAGCCGGTACACGCCTGTTGTGAAGGGAGCGATCCCCACCGGCGAGCTTGCCCCGGTGGAGGGCACCTTCATGGACTTTACGAAGTCTAAGGTCATCGGCAGGGAGATCAATGAGCCCTGGGAACAGCTGCTTCTCACAAAGGGCTATGATCACAACTGGGTGATCGACGGGGCGGACGGCTCCCTGAGGCATTTTGCAACAGTGAAGGCCCCTGCCAGCGGAAGGGTCATGAAAGCGTACACAACCCTGCCCGGCGTGCAGTTCTACGCCGGAAACTGCATCGATCCCCAGAAGGGAAAGAATGGCGCGGAGTATGGTCCACGCTGCGGACTCTGCCTTGAGACGCAGTATTATCCTGACACGATACATCACCCCGCGTTTCCCTCCTGCATCTTTGGAGAGGGAAAAGACTATGATTCTGTGACAGCGTATCGCTTTGCGTAAAATTTAAAGGGAAAAAAAGTCGAATTTTTTTAAGGCAGGCCCGACAAAGAACGCTAAAATACCTCTTTTGCAAATGCTATGATGGTTAGCAAAAAGCGAAGGAGGTATTTTTTATGGATTTGCCGAAGAACATTACACAGATTGGGGAAGCGGACGCGAAATGCAAGATCTATGTGGAAGATTATGTAGTTTCTTTTCTGAAACAGCTGAATCCTCTTGCCAGGGACAAGACCATGGCCGCGGCCCTGTACGGAAGAAGGCAGATGGAGGAGGACAAGACCTACATATTCGTCTATGGCGCGGGAAAACTGGATTTCATCCAGCGGGAAGTCCGGCATCTGTCCCAGGCACAAAAGCAGGAGGTCGAGAAGATCCGCAGGCAGTACTTCCCGGAGTATGAATTCTTGGGATACCGGATCCTGGACGGGGAGATGGTGGACGGGTTTCATATCTGCGAGCAGGAGATCTGCCGCTATGTGTCCGGCTACGCGCAGTTTTACGAGAAAAATGAGTCCATGCTTTCCTACATGCTGGAATCCCGTCAGGTGGAGGCGGCGCCGGAGACTGTGGACAGCGAAAAGTACGACATGGTGCGGGAACGCCAGGGACGCCGCAGGGCCCATTATTCCGAACAGCAGAAGCGGAGCGGCAGGGAACAGAAGGATACGTCCGGAGAGAAAAAGCCGAAGAATACGTTTCGGGCTTTTCAGGGGGCGGCGGCCGCAGTGTTCGTGCTGCTGTGCGTGCTCGGCGTCGCCATGAACAGTTCCCTGTCGGAGAATGGAAATTTCAGTCTGGAACAATTGAAACAGGAATTTTTGGAAAAGAAGCTTCCGGATGATACGGCTGTCTCTGGAACCAATGTACAGGTGGACACCCTGACGATGGAGGACAAGCTCAGCCAGGCGGTGCAGATGGAAAACGACCGTCAGCCTTCCGGTGGTTCCCAGACCGGAGAGACGGAACCCAGAGAAACGGGAGACCTGCAGGAGAGTTCTCAGCCCCAGACAGGGACGGAGGCTTTGAGCTCGGAATCCTCTTCGGAGCCGGAGGAGAGCGGAGAGCAGCCGGGAGATTCCGAACCGGAAGAAAATCTGCAGGAGAGCCAGACCCAGGAATCGGATGAAAGCGGGGAGCCCTCCCAAAGCGGGGAACAGCAGGAACAGATCGGAGAGGGCGACGCTCAGGAGGAGGTTCCCCAGGAGCCGGAGCATGCCACGTACGTGGTGCGCAAGGGGGATACTCTGACCGACATCAGCATCCGAACCTACGGGAATGAGGGATATATCAATTTGATCTGCAGCCTGAACGGAATACAGGATCCTGACAAAATCAGGGTGGGACAAAAAATTATTTTACCATAATGTGGAAAGTGTGCTATACTTATATCACCCCGGTGTGGGGAAGATGCGTATGAGGATGGATTATGGCGGAAATTAAGAACTACGAGGATGAGAGAGAAAAGCGGGAGAAAAGTCTTGCGGCGAAAAGGGCGTCCGATGAAGAATACGCGCGGGTTCGCAGGAATCGGACGATCCGGGCAGCGCTGGTTCTTGGCGCGATCGTCGTTTTGATTATTCTTGTGGCGCTGTCATACGGAAGAAAGGTTTACACGGGATATGACATAGTGAACTCTGTGGCGAGGGAAAAGATTGACGGCGCCTGGGACGTGAAGCTTGGCGATTCTGTTTTGACATACAGCCACGACGGGGCGAGCTGTGTGGACATGAAAGGCGTCATGATCTGGAACCAGAGTTACGAGATACAGGATCTGCGTCTTTCGGTCTGCCGGAATATGTCCGCCATATATGGATACAATGGACACAACATTTATCTGCAGAGTTCGGAGAGCCAGCTGAGTGAGATCCAGACCAACCTTCCCATTAAAAACATCGCCGTGTCTGCCAGCGGTCGCATGACGGCGATTCTGGAAGATTCGGACGCGATCTGGATGAACACTTACGACGCGGATGGTCAGATCCTCTATGAGGGTCAGTTTCACATGAGCCAGAGCGGCTATCCCTGCGCGATCAGTCTGTCGCCCGATGGAAACCTGCTCGCGGTGAGTTTCCTGTTCGTCAAGGAAGGGAATATGGCCAGCAACGTGGTGTTTTACAATTACGGTCCCGTGGGAGACAATCAGAGTGATCAGATGGTGGGGGCTTTTCAATACACCGATATGATGATTCCAGAGATTCATTTCATGAACGACGGACTGGCTTTTGCGGTGGGGGACAACCGGCTCATGATCTATGGCGGGGAACAGGCTCCAACGATAAAGGCGGAGCATATTTTAGACCAGGAGGTGAAGGCGGTCTATTATAATGAGGAATATATCGGCCTGGTGTTTGCGTCAGATCGCGCGGATTCCAGATATATGCTGGAGATTTATGACGAGACGGGGAAGGTGGCGGTCCACTATTTCGACATGGATTATCTGGGACTGTTCTTTGAAAAGGACTCTTTTACCCTGTATAATGAGACGGACTGTGTAATCTATGATATGTCAGGCAACTGCAGGTATGAGGGAAAATTTGATAAAAACGTAGATTTGATGATCCCGACGGATGCGCCTGCCCGGTACCGCATCGTCACGGATTCCTCAATCGATACAATTCAGTTAAAGTGAGAGAACGGAGGATGAAAAGATGAATATAAATATTGTAATGATTGTGGCCGTAGTTATGCTGGCGCTCAAGATGGCGAGCGGATATAAAAAGGGTATGGTGAAAGAAATCATCATGCTTGTAACGCTGATCCTGACCTGTATCACAATCGCGCTGATCGCCAACGGGTTAAAGAATTACACCAGCGGACATGTGGTGAACGTCATCATCGTTATTGTGCTTCTGTCCATCCTCGGGGTGGTGCATCTTCTGCTGAAACCCCTGTTTCTCTCCGCAAAGCTGATTTCAAAGCTCCCCGTGGTGAGCTGGCTGAACAAACTCCTGGGAGTTGTGGCGGGAGCGGCGGAGACGGTCCTGATGTTGTGGACGCTTTACTTTTTTGTATCAATCATGGATCTTGGGCCGATCGGCGCCAGGATTCTTCAGGATACGAAAGATAATGGGATTCTGCTCTGGTTCTTTCAGAACAATTATCTGACTACTTTTTTGCAGAGCGTGGGCCGGAACGTTACTTTCCTTCCGGATCTGCTGAAGGAAATGCAGATGATAAAATAGACTGTATTGACAAATGCAAAGTTTTTTACAAATTTGGAAAATAGCTGTTGACAACTGGTTGCGGGCGTGATATATTAAGAAAGCTGTCGCAAGAAAACAGCCTGGCACCTTGACAAATAAACAGTAATGCAACCCTGAAAATTC
>CANQEV010000009.1 GCA_947595925.1 uncultured Acetatifactor sp.
ACAAAAAAAGCAAGGAAAACCTTGCAAAATAAGGAAAAAAATTAATTAGAATTAGCTGTCAAGCGGCAAACTCGGGAGGCTTTATAGGAAAACAGATTTTTCAAAAAAGTTCAAAAAAGCAGATTTTCTATTGACATAAGGGGAAAGATTTGATAAGATACAAAACGGTGATTGCGAAAGCGAGTCCATAAGCTGCTGTGGCTCAGTCGGTAGAGCGTCACATTGGTAATGTGGAGGTCACCGGTTCGATTCCGGTCAGCAGCTCGAAAACCTGTGAGGGAGATCCTTGCAGGTTTTTTTGATACTAGCGATTTTCGCCGCCGGTAAAAATAGGAAATGGAGATCCATTATGAAAAAAGGCAGGCAGCTGGATATCATTGCATATATCCATACGGATTTTGAATCCAAATTCGGGGTCCCCCGGCAGAGCGGTCTGGTGCCGGAGCTTCGGGCGGAGATCATTTTTGAGCCGGAGTACCGGCGGTCGGAGGCGCTGATGGGCCTGGAGGAATTTTCTCATATTTGGCTGATCTGGGATTTTTCCGAAGTGCGCCGCGAAAACTGGTCCGCCACGGTCTTCCCGCCCAGGTTAGGGGGGAAGGAGAAAAGAGGCGTCTTCGCCACGAGATCTCCCTTCCGGCCGAATCCCTTAGGGCTTTCCTGTGTAAAAGTCGAGGAAGTCCGCCGCGAGGGGAAATATGCGCCTTCCATTCTGGTTTCCGGGGCGGACCTTATGGACGGGACGCCTATCTACGACGTCAAGCCTTACCTGCCTTATACGGACGCCAGGCCGGAGGCCGTGGGAGGTTTCGGACAGGAACACAGAGAGGATCATATAGAGGTATCGTTTCCGGAGGCATTGCTGAAAAGGCTCCCGGAGGAAAAAAGGGCTGCCGCCCTGGGAGTGCTCCGTCAGGATCCCCGGGCGGCTTATCACAAGGGGGCGGATTACCTGTACGGCGTTGCGTTTGCAGGATGGGACATCCGGTTTACAGTGTCGGACGGGGTGCTGGAGGTGAGAGACGTGGTCCCCGGAGGGAGCCAGAGGGTGAAATGATGGGAACGATAAGGCGACAAAGAGATAGAGATAAGGCGGTCGCGGCCTTTATATAAAAAGAACCCGGCGGGCAAGCCGGGCTTAGGCTGCATATTCATCCTGGGAAAGATTTCTTGCGTCACAGGTAGGAATTCTGGGAGTGGCGAAGCAGAAATTTTACGGGATAACCGGATTCTTCGCAGATGGAACGGACGATTTCCTCTGCCGCTTCCCTGGAACTGTCGTTGATGCAGATGATGCAGTTCTGTTTTTTGCTGAACAGGGAAGGCTTGGACCAACGGATGTAGTAGGAGATCCGATTCTGCAGAAGGGCGCGCTCGATCAGCTGTTTGCACTCCAGGCTGCTTATCTCACAGAGTTCGATTTCGTTGTTGACTTTGATGTTGGTGAATAGTGTCTGCATAGTTATGTACCTCCCCAAACTATTATAGAGTATATCACAGATTGTTATAAAAGTGCAATGAAATACTTGATACTTTTTTTAGAAAAAGGTACAATATGAGTAACGGTTCAGTCGGTCGAAAAACCTGGGAAGGCTATGCCAGAGCGTTTCCCTGGATATTCAGCCGGCGGAATGTCAAATGGCAAGGACAGAAAGATGGGGAACAAATCATGGAACTGATGGATAAGCTTGCGGAGAAAGGCAATATTGCGGTAAACAAAGCAAAGGACTTGGCGGAGATCGCGAGATTGAAAGCGCAGATCCTTTCCTGTGAGGATGTGATTAAGAAGAATTATCAGGAGATAGGAAAGATCGTCTATGAAGAGTATCAGGATTTTCCCGAGGAACGAATGGCGGAGGCTGCCTATCTGAAACAGTGCCGGGCGATTGCCAACGCCAAGCAGGGGGTTGAAAAGCTGGAGGCCCAGATCAGGGAGCTTCAGAAAAAGTCCTGATCTGCGGAACAGGGAACAGATATCCGGTTTTGCGCGGTCCAATCGGGCGACCGGCCAATTTTCCCGTCGGATCTGAACGAACGATGTTCAGGATCCGGCGGGATTTTTGTGGTTGTGTCAGTTCAGGCCGGCTGCCGCGGCGTCAATGGCAGCCTGCGCGGCAGCATTCCGCTGTTCGATATATTGACGCTGCTGCTCAATAATGGCGTTGGCGTTGGGATCCAGGAAAAATACGGCGTTGTGCTGGCACTGTGTCGTAGAGGGAGGCATATTTATGGTCTGTGTGCCGTCTGCGTTGGTGTAGACCATGGTGGAGCCCCTTAGGAGAGCCGGGTCTTCTATCAGCGGCAGCTCGATCACGCCGTTGTACTTGAAAGGACACTCAGGGCTGGCTATGAGCAGATCATAATTGCAGATCTCGCCCTGGTAATGGATATTGCAGTAGTCGATCGGTTCCGTTCCCTCCGCGAAGAGTTCCGTTTTGACATGGCCGTCGCAGACGCCGGGGATGGGAAGTTTGCCGGACTTGGAACAGATGGCAACTTCAACGATGCTGTCAGGCCTCTCAAAGCTCTTCGTGGGAAGATCCTGATGGATCCTGGCCATAATGGCCTTCCAGATCTTCTGGGAGATAAAGGACTGGTTGTTCGTACCGTCGGTGACCATGGCGATATTGTTATCGTAGCCCGCCCAAACCGTGCAGCAGTAATAGGGGGTATAACCCGCAAACCACACGTCGTGGGTCTTGGTGGTGGTTCCGGTCTTTCCGGCGGCAGGCATATTGTCCAGGCGGCAGCGGGTAGCGCTTCCGCTGGAGATAACGTCCTGCATGGCGCTGGTCAGAAGGTACGCCGTGGTCTCCTTCAACACCTGTCTGTGCTTGGGATCGGTGTTGTCCAGGATCACGTTCCCGTCGGCATCCGTCACCCGGGAATAGAGCTTCGGGGTCATGTAGGTCCCATGATTTGCGATGGAGGCGTAAGCCGCATTCAGCTCATAGGGGGATACGCCCTTGGTCAGTCCGCCCAGGGCCAGGGACTGGTTGCTGGTGTCGGTAAGCCACTGGCCGTTGTAATAATTACCTTCCTCCAGGGAAGTAAAGCCGAAATTGATCAGGTAATCATATCCCAGATGGGGCGTGATCACAGTGAGGTTCTTCACCGCGATGATGTTCATCGAATCCCGGATCGCGGTCCGAATGGAGTTGATGCCCCGGTAGCCGGTCCTGTACCAGTTGTTTACCGGGGTGCCGTCGTCGTAGTTAAAGGGCGCGTCATTGTACACCGTCGCCAGCGTCATGCCGGAGCAGTCCAGGGCGGGGGCGAAGGAGGCCAGTACCTTAAAGGTGGAACCGGGCTGGCGGTAAGCGCCCACGGCGCGGTTCAGAGTCCGGCGTCCCTCCTTTACGCCGCGTCCGCCCACCAATGCCACGACATATCCGGTGGTGGGATCGCAGATCGTCAGCGCCACCTGGGGCTGGGCGGTGAGGGAGATGCTCTCCTCGTATCTCTCGGGATCTTCCTCGATGCCAAGTTCGTTCATCATGGCGGCGCGGTAGGTGTCGATGGCCGCGTAGGCATCGTCCTTGGAGTGGAAGATCAGGTTGAAGTTGGATTTTCCATTTTTCTTAAACCAGGACATCATGTTTTCTTTGCTGTAATTCTGGTTTGTCTCGTCGTTGATCCTTATCGTCAGGGCGTAATTCAGGTACCAGTCCGTCTGCTCGGGATAATTTTCCGCGTTGGCGACTTCCGCGTCGGCGATGGCCTGGATGGTGGGATCCATTGTGGATTCGATCCGCAGGCCGCCGCTGGTCAGCAGGCTCTCCGCCAGCGCCTCAGAGTAGCCGGACGCCACAAGATCTTTATATACCTGCTCATATACGGCGTCCGAAAAATAGGAGCCGGTGGTGGAGGTACTCACGCGGTAGCTGGTGTCATAGAGCCCGATCCGCTCATAGACGTCCTCGGTGTCCGCTATAGCCTCGTCATACTGTTCCTGGGTGATGAATTCCAGCTCCAGCATTTTGTCCAGGCATGCCTGGCGGCGCTTCTTGTTGGCCTCCGGGTGAAGGAGCGGGTTGTAGCCGGTGGGGTTCTGGGTGATGGAGGCGATGACCGCGGACTCGGAGATGGTCAGCTCGCTGCAGGATTTTCCGAAATACCGCTGGGAGGCCGCCTCCACGCCCAGGGTGTTCTGCCCCAGGTTGATGGCGTTCATATAGCGAAGCAGGATCTCGTCCTTGGAGAAATTTTTCGTGATCTCCAGGGCCAGGTACTGTTCCTGAATTTTTCGCTTGATCTTTTTTATGTCATTGTCCCCCTCTGAGGTCCAGGAGGTGAAGATCGTGTTCTTTAAGAGCTGCTGGGTGATGGTGCTGCCGCCCTGGGAGAGTCTGAAGCCGGACTCCACCCAGGTTTTTCCGGCGCGGAGGATGGCCTTGAAGTCGATGCCGTTGTTCTGGTAAAAGCGCTCGTCCTCGATGGCGATGAAGGCTTGTCCCAGATGCTTTGGAATCTGGTCCATGCCGACCTCGATGCGGTTGGAGTTGGTGCTGACGTACTGGTCGATCTCATTCCCCTCGCAGTCGTACACGATGGTGGCCTGTCCGGAGGCCACGACGTCCGCAAGCCGGATCTTGGGGGTGGATTCCAGGATCCCACGGAATGCTCCAAAGCCCAGAGCGATGCCGCACACGGCGGCGCCCACGAAGCACAGCAGTCCCACGCGGATGAGATTCAGACCCAGGGTCCGTCCCCATTTTATTGATTTGGAGTTCAGCGCCCTCTGCCTGGCGCGAACAGCCCTTCTGCCATAATTCATATTGTCAGGTCCTTTCTGAGAGCCGAAGCGCTTGCCAACGGCTGTGAAATCTTAGAAACGCTATTAGTATATCAAATTTTTTTGCGTAAATAAAGGTTTTCTTCACAGAATTAAGAAATGTTTCACAAAAACGGCAAAATATGTTATGATGAGCGGAGAGGAAAACAAGCGCTGCGGAGCGGCGTTTTTGAAAAAATATCTCAGGAAAGGGTTCGGAAGAAGTGCGGGAGCTGCAGGACGGGACGTACCGCGTCCTCCTTACGGGGGGCCAGGGGGAATATGAAGAAAAAAAGTCGCGCTTTATCGCCACTGTCCGGCCCTGCGGAAGCGAGGACGAGGCGGCGGCCTTCATCGAAGAGACGAAGAAAAAGTACTGGGACGCCAGGCACAACTGCTCGGCTTATGTGATCGGAGGCAGGGGGGAGCTGACCCGGTGCAGCGACGACGGGGAGCCCCCGGGGACGGCGGGACGGCCCATGCTGGAGGTGCTCCTGAACTCCGGGATCCGGAACGCGGCCGTTGTCGTGACCCGGTATTTCGGCGGCGTCAAACTGGGGACGGGGGGCCTTGTGAGGGCCTATACCCAGGCCGTGAAAGAGGGGCTTGCCGCATGTGAAACGGGTGTGATGCGGCCGGGAGCGGAATTCTGCCTGGATACCGACTATAATCATATCGGTAAGATCCTGTATCTGCTGGCCCAGCGGGAGCTGGAGCCCCTGGAGAGCGGGTACGGGGAGACGGTGAGCCTGAAAGTCCTGGTCCCGGCGGAAGACGCGGAGGATTTTATAAGGGAAGTGACAGAGGCCACCGCCGGAAGGGCAAAGATCCGGAAGGCGGGGGCGTATGAATATGTGCAGAGGGAAATGTGACTTTGGGGAGAGGACGCCGTTTCGAGGACGGGAAAGCCGCAGGGCGGCGGGAAACGGGCGGAGACCTGCGGACGGGACGGGGCGGACTGCCGCTCCGGCAGAGGAGGCGTGGCCTGGCGGCGGCCCGGATCTTGCCCGGGCGGATTGACAAGCGGGGAATTTTTTTCTAAAATATACATGGTTTTATCATGCGTTTTGAAAGGTGGTGGTTTTTTATGTCAGGAGACAAACAGAGTTCCGATATGGTTCCCGGACGAAGTAGCAGCATAAAAAAACATCACAAGGAGAAATGCCATGGAAGAAAAACTGGAATTTGAGGAACTCCAGGAGCTTCTGGATACGAAACAGTACACGAAGCTCCGTCAGTGCCTTGCCGAAGACAATGAGGCGGATACCGCCGCCTGGATGCAGACTCTGGAAGAGGCGGACATGTTCAAGGTGTTCCGGATCCTGCCGAAGGATCTTGCGGCGGACGTGTTTTCCTATCTGGACGTGGACAACCAGCAGAGGATCATCACCAGCCTGTCCGACAGGGAGGCCGCGGGCATCATCAACAACCTGATGGCGGACGACGCGGCGGACCTGATGGAGGAGATGCCCGCCAATATCGTAAAGAAACTGCTGGCCAACGCCAGCCCGGAGACGCGCAGGGACATCAACCATCTGCTCCGCTACCCGGAGGATTCCGCCGGGAGCATCATGACGGTGGAGTATGTGGATCTGAAGGAAAATCTCACCGTGGAGCAGGCCATCGAGCGCATCCGCAAGGTGGGAGTGGATTCCGAGACCATCAATATCTGCTACGTGCTGGACGCCCAGCGGCACCTGAAGGGCACGGTGGCCCTGCGCTATCTGCTCCTGTCAGATGACGACGAGATCATCGGCGACATCATGCATGAGAACGTCATCGCCCTGGGCACCATGATGGACCAGGAGGAGGTTGCCAGGCAGTTCCAGAAATACGACTTCACCACCATGCCTGTGGTGGACAACGAAAACCGGCTTGTGGGAATCATCACCGTGGATGATATCGTGGATATCATGCAGGAGGAGACCACGGAGGATATGGAGAAGATGGCGGCCATCCTCCCCAGCGACAAGCCGTATATGAAGACCACCGTCTGGGAAACCTTCTTAAAGAGGATCCCCTGGCTGCTGCTCCTGATGGTGAGCGCTACCTTTACCGGGGCCATTATCCGCTCCTTTGAGGACGCCCTCAGCGTATGCGCGGTCTTAAGCGTGTATATCCCCATGCTGATGGACACGGGGGGAAACGCCGGCGGGCAGGCCAGCGTGACCGTGATCCGCGGGCTCTCCCTGGGGGAGATCGCCTACCGGGACGTGCCGAAAGTGATCTGGAAGGAGAGCCGGGTGGCTCTGATCTGCGGGCTTACCCTGGCGGCGGCAAATTTTGTGAAGCTGATGATCTTTGATCATGTCACGGTGATGATCGCCGTGACGGTCTGCCTGACCTTGATGGCGGCGGTGCTCATGGCGATGCTGATCGGATGCCTCCTGCCCGTGGGGGCGAAGCGGCTGGGCTTCGATCCCGCCGTGATGGCGAGCCCCTTCATCACCACCATCGTGGACGCGCTGTCCCTGCTGGTGTATTTCCGGGTGGCGGCGGTCATTCTGGGATTGTAGCCGGCAGACGGAGGCTTTGAGAGCCTTACGGGGGATTGTCAGGAACGGCGTTTTAACATAAGGAACGCAGCCGTAAAACGGCCTGGGACGCCGGGAACGCGGCTGCGCAGATGAGAGTTTTGGGAGGGCGGGGCACCGCCGGAGGGCTTTTTTCGACGGGAAGGAACGGCCCGTAAGATCGGAGAGTTTTTATGGAACAGGATCAGACGATCTCGATAGAAGAGATCAATCCCACTTTTTTATACACCTGGAAGGGGACCCGCCATGAGGATGAGGCGGTGTATCACTGCCACGACCACCTGGAGCTGGCGTTTGTGCTCTCCGGGGAGGGGAAGTATCATATTGAAGGAGAGATCTATGACATTACGGAGGGGGACCTGATCATCCTGAATCCGGGGATCCGGCACCAGGCGCTCTTTTTGAAACAGGCGGAGATCCCCACCACGGAGTTCTTTGTGGGATTCTCCGACATCCAGTTTCCGGGTTTCTGCCCCAATCATCTCCCCACGCCAAAGGGCAGCTATGTGCTGCACACGAAGGGGGAGCTGCGGCAGAGGTTCTTTAAGATCTGTTCCTCCATGGAGGCGGAACAGGCCGTCCGCAGGCAGGGCAGGTATTACATGCTCAAGTCCTATCTGATGCAGATGCTGATCCTGATGGTGCGGGAGCAGAGCGGGCCGGTGGAGCAGAGCGGCGGCTTTGCCTTTGAATCCACAAACAAGAAGTACGTTGTGGAACAGATCCTGAATTATTTTGAGGACCATTACAGCGAGAAGATCTCCCTGGATCAGATCGCGGAAAATATGTACCTGAGTCCCTTTTACGTCTCGAAGATCTTTAAGAGCGAGACGGGGGACGCGCCCATACACCACCTGATCAAGATCCGGCTGGAGAAGGCGAAGGAACTGCTGGAGCAGGGCGCCACCGGCAACATTCAGGAGGTGGCGGCCATGGTGGGTTACGACGACGCTTACCATTTCAGCAAACTGTTCAAGAAGCGCTTTGGGATCACGCCGACCCAGGCCAAACGGGCGATGAAAGAATAAGGATGCGGGATAAATAATGAAGCAAAAACATATTTGGGAGGGCAAAGAATGAGATACTTTTTTGAGTCGAAACCGGAGAAAAAAGACGGGGGATGGGTCATTCAGATTCCTTTCAACGTCTGGGAGGTCTGCAGGCAGCGGGACGTGATCCAGGCGGACATCGTTCTGGACAATAGGATCATCCAGTGCGAACTTCTCCCGAAGGAAAAGGGAAATTATGAGATCCACCTCACTGAGGAGGACTGCGCGGGGGTGGAGCCGGGAGTGCCTCATCAGATCCTGCTCCATGTGACGGGCTCCCTGATCCGCATGGATCAGAACAGCCCTTACAGCTTTGAAAATCCCGTGCGGAGGATCGACAGCATGGAGGTGATCAAGCAGCCTGAGGACGGTCTCTGCGGGCAGGCCTGCGTGGCGATGCTGGCGGGGCGGACCATCGCGGAGGTGATCACCATCATGGACTGCCGGGAGTGGCAGGCTACCATGGGAAGAATGATATCCGCCCTGAACTATTATGGCATAGACCATTCTGACGTCATAAATTACACGGAGGGACGGGACGTGGTCCTTCCGAAATGCTGTATCATGATGGAGAGGATGGGCCGTTACTGCCACTACCTGATCCATTACGACGGGCTTTTTTACGATTCCAACCTGGGCGTTCTGCAGGAGTACGACATGAGCAAGCTGCTGGGATTTTTGGAGATCAAGTGCTGACCGGCTCTGGGGAATATCGTCACTGAAGGCAGAAGGCCGCGAAAGAAGCAGTTGGCCGGGAATTTAGGGACGGCGCGAAAGAAGCAGCTGTCCGGAAATTAGGAAACTGCGGAAATACAGGCATAGCCGTGGGCTGCGGCTATGCCGTTTTGTGTGTCATGGGCGGTGATAATTTTTGAAATTATCACAGATTTTTAATATTTTGTTTAGAAAAAGACATTGTAAGAGTTGGAAAAATGTAGTAAACTGTGTATTGCTTAAAAATCACCGCATATAAAAATATGTGGGATGCGCGCCAGGGCCCCGCGTGATGCAGAAGGGGCGGGTGCGCGGAAAAAGAAAATAAAATGATCCGAGAGATCATAAAAGGAGGCAAATCATTATGAAGTTAGTACCTTTAGGCGACAGAGTGGTATTGAAGCAGTTGGCTGCGGAGGAGACGACAAAGTCCGGTATCGTTCTGCCCGGACAGGGCAAGGAGAAGCCCCAGCAGGCGGAAGTCATAGCTGTCGGCCCCGGCGGCATGGTGGACGGCAAGGAGATCAAGATGGAAGTCAAGGTCGGCGATCAGGTGATCTATTCCAAGTATGCCGGATCGGAAGTGAAGCTGGAGGATGAGGAGTACATCATCGTAAGGCAGAGCGACATCCTGGCTGTTCTTGCCTGAGCCGAAGGCTGATATGGCGCGGGAGGAAACCTGCGCGGCAGTGATTTTTGAGTGACTGTAAAAGTATATTAAAATAGGATATGGAGGGATTATAAAATGGCAAAGGAAATTAAGTATGGCGCGGAGGCCCGTGCCGCATTGGAGTCCGGCGTGAACCAGCTGGCGGACACCGTGAGAGTGACCCTTGGACCTAAGGGCAGAAACGTAGTTCTGGATAAGTCTTTCGGCGCGCCGCTGATCACAAACGACGGCGTGACCATCGCGAAGGAGATCGAACTGGAGGACGCTTTTGAGAACATGGGCGCTCAGCTGGTAAAGGAAGTCGCTACCAAGACCAACGACGTTGCGGGCGACGGCACCACGACCGCTACCGTCCTGGCTCAGGCGATGATCAACGCCGGCATGAAGAACCTGGCAGCGGGCGCAAACCCCATCATTCTGAGAAAAGGCATGAAGAAGGCTACCGACTGTGCGGTGAACGCTATTGCCGGCATGAGCCAGAAGGTGAACGGCAAGAACCATATCGCAAGGGTTGCGGCGATCTCCGCAGGCGATGACGAGGTCGGCCAGCTGGTTGCGGACGCGATGGAGAAGGTTACCGGGGACGGCGTCATCACCATCGAGGAGTCCAAGACCATGCAGACCGAGCTGGATCTGGTGGAAGGCATGCAGTTTGACAGAGGCTATATCTCCGCATACATGGCAAGCGACATGGATAAGATGGAGGCAGTCCTCGACAATCCTTATATTTTGATCACCGATAAGAAGATCTCCAATATTCAGGAGATCCTGCCCCTGCTGGAGCAGATCGTGCAGTCCGGCGCAAAGCTGCTGATCATCGCCGAGGACGTAGAGGGCGAGGCCCTGACCACCCTGATCGTGAACAAACTCCGCGGAACCTTTAACGTGGTTGCAGTGAAGGCCCCCGGCTACGGCGACAGAAGAAAGGCCATGCTGGAGGATATCGCCATTCTTACCGGCGGCCAGGTCATCAGCTCCGAGCTGGGTTATGAGCTGAAGGATACCACCATGGATCAGCTGGGCCGCGCAAAGAGCGTAAAGGTTCAGAAGGAGAACACCGTGATCGTGGACGGCGAAGGCGACAAGAGCGCGATCCAGTCCCGTATCGCCCAGATCAAGAACCAGATCGAGGAGACCACCTCTGATTTCGACAAGGAGAAGCTTCAGGAGAGACTGGCTAAGCTGGCAGGCGGCGTCGCCGTGATCCGCGTAGGCGCGGCTACCGAGACCGAGATGAAGGAGGCAAAACTCCGCCTGGAGGACGCTCTCGCAGCGACCAAGGCAGCAGTGGAAGAGGGCATTATCTGCGGCGGCGGTTCCGCATATATCCACGCGGCAAAGGATGTGGCAAAGCTGGCTGAGACCCTGGAAGGGGACGAGAAGACCGGCGCCAGCATCGTGCTGAAGGCTCTGGAAGCTCCCCTGTTCCACATCGCGGCAAACGCCGGACTGGAGGGCAGCGTTATCATCAATAAGGTGCGCGAGTCCCAGGTTGGCATGGGCTTCGACGCTCTGAAGGAAGAGTACGTGGATATGGTTGCCGCAGGCATCCTGGATCCCGCGAAAGTAACCAGAAGCGCTCTGCAGAACGCTACCAGCGTGGCAAGCACCCTGCTCACCACCGAGAGCGTTGTGGCAAACATTAAAGAAGAAACTCCCGCAATGCCGGCAGGCGGCGGCATGGGAGGGATGATGTAACCCCCACAGTTCAGCCAGCCGCAAACGCAGGCCGGAAAATCGTGCTCGCACGAATTTTCCGGCCTGTTTTGCGGCTGAGGGAACGCCCCTTTATGAGCAAAGTGACGCTGCGAAGCAGCGTCAGGAGCGCCGGCAGGCGCGGGCTTTGCGAATAGAAAAGGGGCGTGGGCTGAACTGTGGGGCCTGACAGAACGCCCCTTTATGAGCAAAGTGACGCTGCGAAGCAGCGTCAGGAGCGCCGGCAGGTGCGGGCTTTGCGAATAGAAAAGGGGCGTGGGCTGAACTGTGGGACTTGACGGAACGCCCTCGCCTATTTTGTATAAATTCTGCAAATTCTGCATTTAAAAAAGCAATAATTCTCATGAATCCCCTGTCAAAAAAGAGTATAGTGAAAAGAAAACAAAAGATAAGGAGTCGTTGCAGATGGAGACGGAGGAGCAGAAATTTGAGGCTCTGTATCGGGAAGGCGCTGAAAAAGTAAGGGTTTATGTGAGAAAAAAGGTTCCTGACCGGGAATTGACGGAGGACATCGTGCAGGAAGTGTTCTGCGTGGCATGGAGAAAGCGGGGGGAGTTTACGGCCAGCGGAAATCCCATGGGCTGGCTGATCCGGGCCGCAAAGTTTAAGATACTGGAGCAATATCACAGAACGGAGGGCGGGAGCCAGGTCCTGGAAGAATTTGACGAGAGGCTTGGAATCCTGGAGCCCGGGTACGCAATAGCGGAGTGGATGGAAATCCTGGAAGATCTGCTGGATCAATGTAATTACCGGATCTTTCAGGATTATTTTCTGCGCGGTTTTACGATGAAGGAGATCGCGGAGCAAAAGGGCATGAAGGAGAATAATATACGGATTCGGCTTTACCGCATGAAAAAGAGGTTGATCAGCCAGTTAGAAGACTGAAAGATACAAAAATTCTTTGAGGTGTAATAAAATCCTGTTTTTTCCTCATATATAAAATGAAACTATTTATGTATTCATTCGAAAGATAAAGGAGGAAATTATGAAAAGAATTACGTTTGGAGAAAAAGTGATCGCGTCGGCCGGATACGATGCCCTGCGCGGGGTCATGGAACTGGAATTCACGCAGACGGGAAACGTCAGCCGGTTTCACGGCGTTTCGGAGGAAATCTGGTACGGGCTGAAAATGGCGGATTTTCCTGATAAGTATTTTCGGACCCATATCAGGGGACGCTACGAGGAGCGTCTGTTTACGAACAGAGGGGGCTGCGGGACCACGAGAAGTTTGTGATCCGCGCCGGGGATTAGCGCCGCAGCGCTGCGTTCGAAACCGCCGCGGTCAGGCGGATGGAGGGCGGGCGCAGGCCGAATGACATGGGCGGAAGCGTTTGGTTTCTGTCGAGATTTTTTTTGATTTTCTCTTTCGCATTAAAAAGGAATATGTTATACTAAAAAAACGGGATTGTACAGAGATTGATATTTTTGGCATTTCCTGACTGCATGAGGTGGGTGATCGACATGGAGGAAGAGCGGCAAAAGGAATCAATTGACAGAGGAAATCGCGTTAAATTGCTGAAAAAACTGATCGTGTCCACTCTGGTGATGGGAGTGACGGTTCCCTGGGTGCTGTGCGCGGCGCTGTTCGTGCAGACGACGGGTATCAGAAAAAATCTGGAAACAGAGCGCGGGGAGAAACAGGAACTCAGCTCACAAATAGAGGAACTGGAGGAAATCATTCAGAAACAAGAGGAAAAGATCGCACAGGTGACCGACCAGATGTCCGAACATGAGGCGAGGATGGAGGCGGAGCTGCAGGAGGAGATCGCCAGCATACAGGAGGAACTTGGAGCGGAAGAGCAGGAGACGGTGCACAAGGTGTATCTGACTTTTGACGACGGCCCCAGCAAAAACACAAACGAGATACTGGATATATTGAAGAAGTACGATGTAAAAGCGACGTTCTTTGTCCTGGGAAAACCGGGAAAGGAAAATGAGGCGGCACTGAAGAGGATCGTGGAGGAAGGCCATTCTCTGGGAATGCATTCTTACAGTCATAAATATGCCGATATCTATGCGTCGAAAGAGAGTTTTGCCGAGGACTTTCAAGAGATTCAGTCCTTTTTGCAGGACGTTACGGGTGTGACCAGCAGGCTGTACCGCTTTCCGGGAGGCAGTTCCAACACGGTGAGCGACGTGGATATCCATGAGCTGATCGGGTATCTGGAAGAACAGGGCGTGGTATATTATGACTGGAATGTTTCCTCCGGGGACGCTTCCTCCCAGGAACTCTCTGAGGAAACCATTTACCAGAACTGTATTGCGGGAATCGCGGGAAGGTCCAACTCCGTAGTCCTGCTCCATGACGCAGCAGGTAAAAGTACGACAGTGGAAGCGCTGCCGAGGATCATTGAAACCCTCTTAAAGATGGACAATGTGGAAATACTGCCGATTACGGAGGACAGCGAGCCGGTGCAGCATGTGAAGGCGGAGAAAAGTGAAAATTAACTTTTAGGGTAAAGGAGGACGTGCTATGGGTTTTTTTTCAGATCTGAAAGAGGATTTAAATCAGGCGGTGACGGAGCTTATGCCGGATGAATTGCGGGAAGGGCAGTTCCGGGAGGAAGAATCGAATGGGGGGGAAGAGCAGGATGCCCCGGCCGTTTCCGCTGCGGATGAAGGGCAGGGGGAAGATGAGCCTACCGAGCAGCAGATGGTCAATTTGGAAGAAATGCTTCAAAATATCGACGAACTGCGGATTACCGAGGAAGAAGAGGAAGAGGCGGAGGAAACATACGGCGAGCCCTCTATGGGGATAACGGTAGAGGCGCCGGAAGAGGAAAGCCCTGAAGAAGAAAATGCGGCAGATCTGTCCCGTGAAGCCGAAGAGTCTTTTCCCGCAGGGCTGGAAGGCGCGGAAGACGGCGGCGATTCAAAAGACGAAAATCTGGAGCAGGAACTCAGGGCCGCGTTCGGCGTCTCCGGCAATGAAGAGACGATGGAGGAATATCTCTATAAGCAGGCGATGCGCGCAGGTTCCGAGGTCATCGATAAGAGCTGGATACTGGATCTGAAAGATATGGAGGCGACGGACGAGAATGCCCTTGTCACGGCCGGAATGCGGGTGAAGGGGGACATTCTTTCCAACGGAAATCTGGATGTGGTCGGAGAGGTGATCGGGAACGTCCAGGTCAGCGGAAAACTCAGCATCACGGGACGGATCCGGGGCAATTCCAAGGCGGACGAGATCTATGCGGACGCCGCAAAGATTACGGGAGACCTGATCGGGGACGGAACGGTTAAGATCGGGGCGGGTTCCGTGGTGAGAGGCAATATCGAGGCCACCAGCGCGGCCATAGCCGGAGCGGTGAAGGGGACGATCGACGTGAAAGGCCCCGTTGTCCTGGACGCCACAGCCGTGGTGTTCGGAAATATCCGCGCAAAGTCCATGCAGATCAACAACGGCGCAAGGATCGAGGGGATGTGCGTGCTTTGCTATGCGGAGCAGAGCGCTTCGAAGTTCTTTGAGGCCCAGGAAAACATGTAGAGAGGGAAAGCGATGCGCATTTTGTTAAAACTTAGCGGGGAGGCTCTCGCGGGAGATAAAAAGACGGGATTTGACGAGGTCACTGTCAGAAAGGTGGCGCTTCAGGTAAAGAGTCTTGTGGACCAGGGGATCCAGGTGGGAGTCGTCACCGGGGGAGGCAATTTCTGGAGGGGCCGCACCAGTGAGAACATCGACCGGACCAAGGCTGACCAGATCGGCATGCTCGCAACGGTGATGAACTGTATTTACGTCTCGGAGATCTTCCGGTCCGTGGGCATGATGACCGGTATCCTGACGCCCTTTGAGTGCGGTTCCTTCACAAAGCTTTTTTCCAAGGACAGGGCAAACAAATATTTTGAAAAAAATATGGTGGTTTTTTTTGCAGGAGGGACCGGACATCCTTATTTTTCAACGGACACGGGCGTCGTGCTGCGGGCGGTTGAGATGGAGGCGGACGTGATCCTGCTCGCAAAATCCATTGACGGCGTCTACAGTGCGGATCCTGCGAAGGATCCGGCCGCGGTAAAATACGACGAGATTTCCATCGACGAGGTGATCGAAAAGAATCTTCAGGTGGTGGATATGACCGCCTCCATCCTTGCCAGGGACAATCGGATGCCTATGTGGGTATTTGACTTAAACGAGGAAAACAGCATTGTGAACGCCATGACGGACAGGTTTCACGGGACAAAGGTCACGGTGTAAACGATAACCCAAAGCCTGTTACCAGGCGGAAAGAGAGGGAAGTTATGAACGCAAGATTACAGCAGTACGATGAAAAGATGAAAAAGGCTCTGGATTTTTTGGAGTCGGATTTCGCTTCGATCCGCGCGGGACGGGCGAATCCCCATGTGCTGGACAAGATCCAGGTGGACTATTACGGCACCCCTACGCCGATCCAGCAGGTTGGAAATGTGACGGTTCCCGAGGCAAGGATCATTCAGATCGCGCCCTGGGATAAGTCCATGCTGAAGGCGGTGGAAAAGGCGATCCTGACCTCTGACCTGGGAATCAATCCCTCCAATGACGGCAGCGTGATCCGGCTTGTATTTCCAGAGCTCACCGAGGAGCGCAGAAAAGATCTGGCGAAAGAAGTGAAGAAGAAGGCGGAGGATGGAAAAGTCGCAGTCCGCAATATCCGCAGGGACGGCAACGACGCTTTCAAGAAGCTTTTGAAAGAAGATGTCTCCGAGGACGAGGTAAAGCAGCTGGGCGAAGAACTCCAGAAAATGACGGATAAATACATCAAAGAGATCGACGTCATGACTGAGACGAAGACGAAGGAGATCATGACCGTATAGCGCGGGGAGATCAATTGGATTTAGAGAGGGGCGGTGGAACCGGTGGCCGGCGCCGCCCCCGACTGATATTGCGCCGCGGGAGCGCCGCCCGGCATGGCAGCTTTGGGAAAAAGGCCGTCGGCGGGCTGTGCAAGCGGCAAATGGAAAAAAGCAGGAGTGTTTGATATGGATCAGAATCGGAAGATCCCCCGGCATGTGGCCATCATTCTGGACGGCAACGGGAGATGGGCCAAGGCCAAGGGAATGCCCAGAAACTACGGGCATGTGCAGGGGGCAAAGACGGTGGAGGTCATCTGTGAGGAGGCGTACCGCATGGGGATACAATACCTGACGGTCTACGCTTTTTCCACGGAGAACTGGAACAGGCCCCAGGACGAGGTTGACGCCCTGATGAAGCTCCTTCGGAACTACATGAAGACCTGTCTCACCACGGCGGAGAAGAACCGGATGTGCGTCCGGGTGATCGGGGACAAGACTAGGCTGGATCAGGATCTCCAGGAGCGGATCGCCGAGCTGGAGGAGGCCACAAAGAACAATGACGGGCTTCACTTTCAGGTCGCCATCAACTACGGGGGGCGGGATGAGATCCTCCGGGCCATGCGGAAACTCTCTCAAAAGGTGCAGACCGGGGAACTTTCCCTGGACGCCCTTACGGAAGAGAGCCTGGGGGAGTGTCTGGACACGGCGGGGATCCCGGATCCGGATCTTCTGATCCGGACCTGCAACGAGCAGAGAATATCCAATTTCCTGCTCTGGCAGCTGGCGTACACGGAGTTTTATTTTACGCCCGTGGCCTGGCCGGATTTTACGAAGGAAGAACTGGAGAAGGCTGTGGACGCCTATAACCACAGGGACAGAAAGTACGGAGGACTAAAGGAGGAATAGGGATGTTCTGGACAAGACTGGTCAGCGGGGCGGTCCTGCTTGCTATCGCGCTTGTTACCATGAGCCTTGGAGATATTGCGCTTGCCCTGACGCTCTTTGCCATCTCTGTCATCGCCTTTCGGGAGCTGACGAAGGCCATGAAGTGCGCGGGGGGCGAAAAGAACTGCAGCCTTCTGGAACTGGTGGGGTTCGTCGGTATCGCGGCTTATTATCCGGCCTGTTATTTTGCGGCGGCGGGAACGGATCTGAGCGTTCTCCTGGCGGTGATCCTGGCAGTGTTTCTGGCAGAGCTCTTTGTGTATGTCCTGACCTTCCCGAAATTTCAGGCGGAACAGGTTGTCGGGGTGTTCTTTTCGTTTGTCTACGCCCCGGTGATGCTGGCCTTTGTGTATCTGACAAGGGAGTTGCCCCACGGGATCTATCTGGTCTGGCTGATCCTGATCAGTTCCTGGGGGTGCGATACCTGCGCTTATGTGGTGGGAATGCTGATCGGCAAAAAGAAGATCTTTCCGGTGTTGAGCCCGAAAAAATCCCTGGAGGGGTGTTTTGGGGGCGTTTTGGGAGCGGCCCTGCTCGGCGGGCTCTACGGGTATTTCTTTATCCAGCCCCGTTTCCCGGACAGGCAGGTGGTCTGGATCATCGCGCTGATCTGCGGCGTTGGCGCGGTCATGAGCATGGTGGGGGATCTTGCGGCCTCCGCGGTTAAGAGAAACCACAATATCAAGGATTACGGGAAGCTGATCCCCGGACACGGGGGGATCATGGACCGGTTTGACAGTATGATCGTCACCGCTCCCATGGTGTATTTTCTGGCAGTCTTCCTCTTGCAGGCGGGCTGAACGGGAATGACCTCCCGCCAGGCCGCCGTCGGACGGAAAACGGGAATGACCTCCCGTCAGACTGCCGTCGGACGGAAAAAGGAAATGTCCTTCCGCTAGGCCGCCATCGGACGGAAAACGGGAATGACCTCCCGCCAGGCCGCCGTCGGACGGAAAAAGGAACGATGCGCCTGCCTCTGGGCTTCGGCGTGGTGCGGACTGCCGCGGACAATATGATCGGAAAGGTATGGGTTTAAGACTGAAATGAAACGAATCGCGGTTCTGGGATCCACCGGCTCCATCGGGACGCAGACATTGGAAGTGATACGGTCAAATGCGGGGGAACTGCAGGCGACAGCGCTTGCGGCCGGCAAAAACATAGACAAAATGGAGGAGCAGATCCGGGAGTTTTGTCCGAAGATCGCCGGGATGTGGGACGAAGAGGCGGCAAGGGAGTTAAAGACCCGGGTCGCCGATCTGGATGTGCGGGTCGTCTCCGGGATGGAAGGACTTCTGGAGATCGCAGAGATGCCGGAGGCGGACGTCGTGCTGACCGCGGTGGTGGGGATGATCGGCATCCGGCCCACCATCGCCGCCATAAAGGCCGGCAAGGACATCGCCCTGGCCAATAAAGAAACGCTGGTGACGGCGGGGCACATCATCATCCCCCTGGCGCGGGAGAGAGGCGTGAAGATCCTGCCGGTGGACAGCGAGCACAGCGCGATCTTCCAGTCCCTGAACGGGGAGCCCCGGTCAAGGGTGGAGAAGATCCTGCTCACCGCCTCCGGCGGACCATTCCGTGGGCGCACGCGGGAGGAGATGCGGGGCATCCGGGTGGAGGACGCCTTAAAGCATCCCAACTGGGCCATGGGAAGAAAGGTCACCATCGACAGCTCCACCATGGTGAACAAGGGGCTGGAGGTGATGGAGGCAAAATGGCTCTTTGACGTGGAGCTGGATCAGATCCAGGTGGTGGTGCACCCCCAGAGCGTCGTCCACTCCATGGTGCAGTATGAGGACGGGGCGGTGATCGCCCAGCTGGGGACGCCGGATATGAAACTTCCCATCCAGTACGCGCTGTTTTACCCGGATCGCCGGTATCTGGGAGGGAAAAGACTGGATTTTTATGAGCTGGGGAATCTGACTTTTGAGAAGCCGGACCCGGAGAACTTCGAGGGCCTTGCCCTGGCGTATCGGGCTGCCCGGGCGGGCGGCAGCATGCCCACGGTCTTCAACGCCGCCAACGAGAGGGCGGTTGCGCTGTTCCTGGACGGGAAGATCGGCTATCTGGAGATCCCGGAACTGATCCGGGGCGCTATGGACGCCCATACAGTACAGGAGGATCCCACCGTCGATCAGATTTTGGAGGCGGAACAGTCTGCCTACGAGTGGATCGCGTCGAAAACCCGGCAATGACAAGCGGAACAGAGGGGAATGGGTTTCCCGGCCGGGTCATACACTGATTGTAATGGAGGAGCATTTCGGAAGGATATTATGTCGAATCATTTTTTAATTACGCTGCTGCTGTTTATCGTGATCTTTGGGATCGTTGTGGTATCCCATGAATTCGGGCATTTTCTCCTGGCGAAAGTCAACGGCATCCACGTGGTGGAGTTTTCCGTGGGCATGGGGCCGAAGATCATCAGCTGGGGAAAGAAGGATACCCTGTATTCCATCCGGCTCCTGCCCATAGGCGGGGCCTGTATGTTTGAAGGAGAAGACGGTCTGGAAGAGAAAGAAGACCAGAAAAAGAGTGATAAGGGAGCTTTCCCCGACGCCAATGTCTGGGCCCGGATCTCCACGGTGTTCGCGGGACCGTTCTTTAACTTTATCCTGGCCTTTCTCATGGCTCTGGTCATGGTGCAGCTGGTGGTGGTGCGAGATCCCGTTATCGGCGACGTTTCCGAAGGCGGAGCGGCGCAGGCGGCCGGCATGCGGGCCGGGGACCGCATCCTTTCCATGGACGGGGAGAAGATCTATCTCTTTGACGAGATCTATGTCTTTGCACAGATGAGCAAGGGGAGCCCGGTTCAGATCGTCTATGAGAGGGACGGCGAGAAATGCGAGACGACGCTGGTGCCGCAGTACGAGGAGTCGGACGGCAGATATTACTACGGGTTTATCAGCACCGACATGGTGGACGTCAAGGGCCTGGACGGGATCAAATATGCCTGGTACGAGGTTCGGGCGGGTGTGAAGAACACTTACAAGAGCCTGCTGATGCTGGTCACCGGAAAAGTGGCCAGGACCGAGGTGGCGGGCCCCGTGGGAATCGCCAATATGGTGGGAGAAATCTATGAGGAGACCAAGGAGAACTGGCTGGACGTCCTGGTGAACATGATGAACATCACCATGCTTCTCTCCGTGAACCTGGGCATCATGAACCTCCTTCCCCTGCCGGCCCTGGACGGCGGCAGACTGGTCTTTTTGATCGTGGAGGTCATCCGGGGAAAGGCCATCGCGCCCGAGAAAGAGGGCCTTGTACACCTGATCGGGCTGGTGTTCTTTATGATCCTGATGGTATTTGTGTTCTTTAACGACATACGGAACGCGCTGTTGTGAGCGGAGGGGCTGCATGGCGAAAAGGGCGCGTGGACGCGGCCCTGGGGCCAAAGCCGGCGCGGGAGAAGTAACAGGGCTGGACAACTATGTATTTCGCACTTGAATTTTCCGGCGGATTGTCCTATACTAAAAATAGCTTTTGGAACCACAAAATAATAAACAGATAAGGAGAGACTGACATGAAATTTTTCGTTGATACCGCAAAGGTAGAGGACATTAAGAAGGCAAACGACATGGGCGTGATCTGCGGCGTTACCACAAACCCGTCCCTGATCGCAAAGGAAGGCAGGGATTTCAAGGAGGTCATCTCCGAAATCGCTTCCATCGTTGACGGTCCCATCAGCGGCGAGGTAAAGGCTACCACCGTTGACGCCGAGGGCATGATCAAAGAGGGCCGGGAGATCGCCAAGATCCATCCCAACATGGTTGTCAAGATCCCCATGACCGTTGAAGGTTTGAAGGCCTGCAAGGTTCTGACCAGCGAAGGGATCAAGACCAATGTGACCCTGATCTTTTCCGCAAACCAGGCGCTTCTGGCAGCACGGGCAGGCGCTACCTATGTTTCTCCTTTCCTGGGCAGACTGGACGACATCAGCCAGAGAGGCGTTGACCTGATCCGTGAGATCGCGGATATCTTTGCCGTTGCAGGCATCGAGACCGAGATCATCGCAGCCAGCGTGCGCAACCCCATCCATGTAACGGACTGTGCTCTGGCAGGCGCGGATATCGCTACGGTTCCCTACTCCGTGATCGAGCAGATGGTAAAGCATCCCCTGACCGACGCTGGCATCGCAAAGTTCCAGGCGGATTACAAGGCGGTATTTGGAGAGTGACAGACGGCCGGGTTTCAGGGCGTTGAAAACTGAAAAAAGAGACCTCCGGCAGGAAACTGCCGAAGGCTCTTTTTGGTTTTAAGAGGAAACCTATTTCAGAAAGTTTTCACTCTTATACAGTACGGAAAGATGAATTACTTCATCTGCTCCTCCTGCTTTCTGATCATACGACGAACCATCTCGCCGCCGATGGAACCTGCTTCACGAGAGGTAAGGTCACCATTGTAACCCTCCTTCAGGTTCACGCCCAGCTCAGAAGCTACCTCAGTCTTAAAACGATCCATTGCTGCCTTAGCTTCAGGGATCTCCATTTTGTTGGTATTCTTGCTTGCCATTGTTTTTTCACCTCCAATATTCTGGATTTTTCTATTTTAAGATGGCGTGGCAGACACTTTCTCAGAGAGAGCCTTCTGCCTGCGCACGCCGGTAAAGGGTTTCTGTTCCGAGTAAGTATTTGTCTCGTTCATCTTGAGGATAGTATTAGCATGGACGGACAAAATATTATGGCAATTTTTTACATGCGCGGATCATGAAAAAGGGGAAAACATGAACGGAGACAAAACAAAAAGATTTCTGAAAAAAGCGGCCGTTATCCTGTTCTGGCTTGCGGCGTGGCAGGTTTTTGCCATGGCTGTCCGCAATCCCTTTCTGGCGGCCTCTCCGGTGGAGACCTTTCAGGCCCTGGTCTCCGATATGGGAAAAAGCTTTTTCTGGAGAACGGTGCTTGCGAGCCTTGCCAGAATTTCCATTGGTTTCTTCCTTGGACTGATCCTGGGAATCCTGGCCGCGGCGGTGAATCATCGGTTTCCTGTCCTGGAAGAGATCGTCAGCCCGGTGATCAGTCTGGTGAAGACGGTTCCGGTGGTGTGCTTTGTGGTTCTGCTCCTGATCTGGCAGGGCCCGTCCTTTCTTTCCGTGGCGGTGAGTTTCCTCATCGTGTTCCCCGGCGTTTATTTCAGCGTTCTGGAGGGGTTGAAAGCGGTGGATCCGAAGATGCTGGAGATGGCGAAAATCTTCCGGCTGCCCGGAAAGACGGTTTTTTTCTATATTTACCGGCCTGCGCTGAAACCGTTCCTTCTGGGGAGCATGAAGAGCAGTCTCGGCATGGCCTGGAAGTCCGGCGTCGCTGCGGAAGTCATCGGCCTGCCCGACTATTCCATCGGCGAGCGGATCTATCTCTCGAAGATCTATCTGGATACCGCCGGGATCCTGGCCTGGACGGCGGTGACGGTATGCCTGAGCCTTCTATTTGAAAAGGCGGTTTTAAAACTGGTGGAGATTTTCTTTGAATGGAACGCAGAGTGCCGTGCGCCTGCGGGACCGAACGAGCCCGCCTGGGGAGGCGCGGCGGCAAGGGCGGATTCCGATAAAGGCGGCTCTGGATATGGCGTTGCGGCAGTGGACCTGGAAAAAACCACGGACAAGATGCTGTTCTCCGGTCTGTCGATAAAACTGTCCGCCGGGGAAACGCGCTGGCTCACCTGGCCCTCCGGAGAGGGTAAGACCACGCTTCTGCGGATCCTCGCCGGAGTGGAGAGGCCGGATAGAGGAGATGTGCGGTACGACAGGGAGCGGCTGTTTTTAAGCATGCTTTTTCAGGAGGACAGGCTCTGCGAGGATGCTTCCGCCCGGCGGAACGTACGCATGGTCACCGGGGACTGGGAGAGGGCGGAGGAAATTCTGAAGGAGCTGCTGGACGAGTCCCTTCTGGAGAAACCCTGCAGGCTGCTGAGCGGCGGGGAAAAGCGCCGGACGGCTCTGGCAAGGGCTCTGGCGGCGGAAAGCGACCTGCTTTTTCTGGACGAGCCCTTTGCCGGATTGGATGAAGAAACGGCTCAAAAAGCCTGGAGGGCGATCCAAAAATGGCAGGGGAGCAGGGCGCTTTTGATCGCAAGCCATATTCTGCCCCCGGGACAGGAACCGTCCGGGATGCAAAAAGTCCGGCTTGTGCGGTAAAAAATATTTGTGTTTTTGAGAAAGGTATGCTATAATCGTAAAATGACTGTGATAATGTCCGGTTTTCCCAGATGATTCCTGAGATGGAAAAGGCGGGAATTGAGATACAGGGGCAATATGAAGGAGGAAGAGCAAGAATGGGTTTACAGTTGGAGAAGTTAGAGCACAATATGGCGAAGATGACCATCGAGGTCGGCGCGGAAGAGTTGGAAAAAGCGCTGGAGAAAGCTTTCCAGAAGCAGAAGAACAAGATCAACATCCCCGGTTTCCGCAAGGGCAAGGCACCCCGGAAACTCGTCGAGAAGATGTATGGACCCGAGGTGTTTTATGAGGACGCAGCAAACATTCTGATTCCTGACGCCTACGACAAGGCGGTGGAGGACTGCGGGGAAGAGATCGTTTCTTCGCCCAAGATCGAAGTGACGGAGATTGAGGCCGGCAAGGGCATGGTGTTCACCGCGGAGGTTGCCTTAAAGCCGGAAGTTACCCTTGGAAAGTATAAGGGCGTAAAGGTGGACAAGGCCGACACCACCGTGACGGAGGAGGAAGTGGCGGCGGCCATCGACAAGGAGAGGGAGTCCAATGCAAGGGCCGTGAACGTGACTGACAGAGCGGTTAAGAGCGGGGACGAGACCATCATTGATTTTGAAGGCTTTGTAGACGGCGTGGCTTTCGAGGGCGGGAAGGGAGAGAACTATCCCCTGACCATCGGTTCCAATGCATTTATTCCGGGCTTTGAGGACGGACTGATCGGCGCGGAGCTGGAGAAGGAAGTGGACGTAAACGTCACCTTCCCCGAAAATTATCAGGCGGAAGAGCTTGCCGGCAAGCCTGCCGTATTCAAATGCGTGGTCAAGGAAATCAAAGAAAAGATCCTTCCCGAACTGGACGATGAGTTTGCCGCCGACGTATCTGATTTTGATACCCTGGCCGAGTACAAGGAGGACGTAAAGAAGAACCTTGAGGAGAGAAAGGCCGCCAATGCCAAGAGAGAAAAGGTTGACGCGGTGGTGGAGGCCGTGATCGCCGACGCGAAGATGGATATCCCCGAGGCTATGATCGAGACTACCCAGAGACAGCTCATGGACGAGTACGCGCAGAATATGCAGGCCCAGGGTCTCAGCCTGGAGCAGTATATGAAATACACCGGCCTGGACGTGGATACCTTGATGGAGCAGCTCAGACCCCAGGCGGAGGATCGGATCAAGGGCCGTCTGGTTCTGGGAGCTGTCGCGAAAGCGGAGAACATCACCGTGACGGAAGAGGACTACGAGGAAGAGGTGAAGTCCATGGCGGAGGCCTACGGCATCGAGCTGGAGAAGGCGAAGGAGATGCTGGGCGAATCCGCGAAAAAATCCATCATGGAGGACATCGCGATCAAGAAGGCCCAGGAGTTTGTAGTGGAGAACGCCAAGGAAGTAAAACCTTCCAAGAAGAGCGCCGCCGGGGATTCTGAGGAATAAATTCCGTATCGCGCATACAATAGAAGGGGAATGGGTTGCGTTCCGGCCTGGACGCAACCCTTGTCTGTGTAGCGGGATGTTAAAGTTTTATTAAATTCTCTTCTTTTCGTTGAAAATTGGTAAAAAGTGGGATATGCTAGATAAGAAAACTGAAAAAACTGAGAAAGGAAGGTATTTACAATGAGTTTAGTGCCTTATGTCATTGAACAGACCAGCAAAGGGGAGAGATCTTACGACATCTACTCCAGGCTGCTGAAGGATAGAATTATATTCCTGGGCGAGGAAGTAAACGACGCCTCCGCCAGCATCGTTGTGGCGCAGCTTCTTTTTCTGGAGGCGGAGGATCCCGAAAAGGATATCCACCTGTATATCAACAGCCCCGGGGGAAGCATAACCGCGGGAATGGCGATCTATGACACCATGCAGTATATCAAGTGCGACGTATCCACAGTCTGCATCGGCATGGCTGCCAGCATGGGAGCGTTCCTGCTGGCCAGCGGGGCAAAGGGAAAGCGTTTTGCCCTTCCCAACGCGGAGGTGATGATCCACCAGCCCCTCGGCGGAACTCAGGGTCAGGCGACGGAGATTGAGATCGCGGCAAAGCACATCCTGAAGACCAGGGAAAAAATGAACCGCATGCTGGCGGAGATGACTGGAAAGGATTATGAGACGATCTGTGCCGATACGGAGCGCGACAACTGGAAAAGCGCCGAAGAGGCAAGGGAGTACGGACTTGTGGATAAGGTCATCACCTTCCATGATTCTGTGAAGTAAGGAGTTTTTGTAAATGGCAGGAAAGATTGCTGACGATGAAATAAAGTGTTCCTTCTGCGGGAAACATCAGGGGCAGGTTCGAAAGCTCATCGCCGGCCCCGCGGGGGTCTATATCTGTGATGAGTGCGTGGACATCTGTGCGGATATCCTGGAGGAGGAATTTGAGGACGACGACCGGCCCGGGGACGCGAATATGGATATCAATCTTCTGAAACCCCGGGAAATCAAGGGCTTTCTGGATGATTATGTCATCGGGCAGGACGAGGCGAAGAAGGTGCTCTCCGTTGCCGTGTATAATCATTATAAGAGGGTGACTGCGCCGAAGGCCGCAGGGGACGTGGAGCTCCAGAAGAGCAACATTATTATGATCGGGCCCACCGGTTCCGGGAAGACCTATCTGGCCCAGACATTGGCGAAGATCATCAACGTGCCCTTTGCCATCGCAGACGCCACGACGCTGACTGAGGCAGGTTATGTGGGCGAGGATGTGGAGAACATCCTGCTGAAACTGATCCAGGCGGCGGATTACGACGTGGAGCGCGCCCAGTACGGGATCGTCTACATCGATGAGATTGACAAGATTACAAAAAAGGGTGAAAATGTATCCATTACCAGGGACGTGTCCGGCGAAGGAGTGCAGCAGGCGCTCCTGAAGATCATAGAAGGCACGGTTGCCAGCGTTCCGCCCCAGGGAGGAAGGAAACATCCCCACCAGGAGCTGATCCAGATCGATACGACGAATATCTTATTCATCTGCGGCGGCGCCTTTGACGGACTGGAAAAGATCGTGGAGGAAAGACTGGACCGGAAATCCATCGGGTTTAACACGGAAGTCTCCCAAAAATCCTCGAAGGAGATCGACGACCTGCTCCAGGAGGTCGTGCCCCAGGATCTGACGAAATTTGGCCTGATCCCGGAGTTTGTGGGCCGCGTGCCCATTAACGTATCCCTGCAGGGACTGGACAAGGAAGCGCTGGTGCGCATCCTGACGGAGCCGAAGAACGCCCTGATCAAGCAGTACCAGAAACTCTTTGAGATGGACGAAGTAAAGCTCTCCTTTCATAAGGACGCAGTGGAGACTATCGCGGAAAAGGCATTTGAGAGAAAGACCGGTGCCAGAGGACTCCGCTCGATCCTGGAGAGCGTCATGATGGACATCATGTTTGAGATTCCTTCCGACGACTCGATCGGCGAATGCATCATTACAAAGGATGCCGTAGAGGGGAAGGAAGGGCCTGCGATCGTGCGGCGGGAAGGACAGTAAGCCGCATGCCGGGGCCGGCGGCGGGGAGAGATCCGTCCCGGACCTGCGAAGGGTGGACGGCAGATCGTTTCCCTGAAAGGACAGAGGAAAAATGGTAATAAAAAATGTGAGCTTGGAGACGGTCTGCGGGATTACCAGCAAGATTCCGGACAACGCGCTTCCGGAGGTCGCTTTTGCCGGGAAGAGCAACGTGGGGAAAAGTTCCCTGATCAACGCGCTCATGAACCGGAAATCCCTGGCCAGGACCAGTTCCCAGCCGGGTAAGACCCAGACGATCAACTTTTATAATGTTAATAACGCCCTGTATTTTGTGGATCTTCCCGGGTACGGCTACACGAACGCGAACCAGGAGGTCAAGGCAAAGTGGGGGAAGATGGTGGAAAATTACCTCCACAGATCCAGACAGTTAAAGCTGGTTTTTCTTCTCATCGATATTCGCCATGCCCCCTCGGAAAACGACAGGATCATGTACGACTGGATTCTGAGAATGGGATTTCAGCCGGTCATCATCGCGACAAAGCTGGATAAGATCAACCGCAGCCAGATTCGGAAACAGGTGGAACTGGTCCGCACCGGATTGGGCGCAGGTCCGGATGTGAAGATCATTCCTTTTTCCGCGCAGTCGAAGCAGGGAAGGGACGAGATTTACGCCCTGCTGGATGAACTGACAGGGGAAGGAGATAAAAAATAGCAGTCTTTTCGATACGTTTTTAGCAGAACGCAGTGAAAGGAATGGATAAAAACATGAAAAAGTATGCGAAAGCTCTGGTCAATCTCTTAGTCGCAGCAGTTATATTTCTGTGTGTCTGGTTTGTGCTTCCCAGGGTTCTCGCGTTCTTCGCGCCTTTTCTGATCGGGTGGATCATCGCGCTGATGGCGAGCCCGATCGTTAAATTTTTTGAGGAAAAGGTCAAATTAAAGCGAAAGGCCGGCTCCGCGTTTGTGATCATCGCGGTGATCGGCCTTATTGTGCTTTTGATCTATTTTTTAGGGAGCGTGCTGGTGAGGGAAGGCTCCGGATTTGTGAAAGAACTGCCCGGCCTGATCGCCGTCGCGCAGAAGGATTTTGACGAGATTGCAGAACACCTGAACAGCATCTACGATAAGCTCCCCCAAAACATTCAGCAGGGGATCACGGATTTTGGCAACGAGCTCAGCGATCTGATCGGCAGCCTGATCGGAAGGGTCAGCAGTCCCACGCTGATGGCGGTGGGCAATTTTGCAAAATATCTGCCGAAACTTCTGATCGGCGTCATTATGACGCTTTTGTCCTCATACTTTTTCGTCGCGGAGCGGGAGAATATCCTGGAGTGGTTTCGGATTCACACCCCGGAAGTGGTGCGGGCCCGATACCTCTTGATCAAGCGCAGCATGGTGGAGGCAGTGGGAGGCTACCTGAAGGCACAGCTGAAGATAGAAATTTGGATGTATCTTCTTCTTGTGGCAGGGCTTTGGATCCTCCAGGTAAATTACGTCTGGCTGATCGCGCTGGGAATTGCCTTTCTGGACTTTCTGCCCTTTTTCGGGACAGGCACGGTAATGATCCCCTGGGCGGTTATCAAGCTGCTGAGCGGGGATTACCAGATGGCGGTGGGCCTCCTGATCATCTGGGGCGTGGGACAGCTTGCAAGGCAGATCATCCAGCCCAAGATCGTTGGGGATTCCATTGGCATGCCGCCCATTCCCACGCTGTTTTTGCTCTATATGGGTTATCGTTTTTACGGCGTGATCGGCATGATCGTAGCGGTGCCCCTGGGCTTGATCCTCTACTCCATGTATAAGGAAGGAGTGTTCGAGACTACAAAGAATTCTCTGTTGCTCTTGATCCTGGGACTGAACCGTTTCAGAAAACTGACGCCGGAAGATCTGAAACAGGATCAGGAGGAAATGCAGGAAGAAAATAAATAAAATTTTAATTTTAGTTGAAACTTTGCCTTCTAAAAGCAGTCTTATACTTTTAGAAGGCTTTTTTATTGCCGCTAAATCTGAGAAGAAAAAAATTATGTTTTGGAAGGGAACTGGGAGGTATGAAATGATTTCTACAATCGCAGTTTATAATAATAAGACGAAGGCGGTTCAGAGACTGAAAGGGCTCTGCCCGGGAGAGCAGATGGAGCTTATAGAGATCCGCGTCCGAAAAGAGCTCTTTGAGGAAATTTCGGCCGGGCGGATCCAGATGATCCTGATAGACATTATGGCGGAGTCCGGAGGCTGGAACGAGGGCGTCCGGCTGATCTGTGATATCCGAAGAAGGAGCCGGATCCCCATCCTGGTGATCTCCGGGCAGGAGAGCGAGGAGGCGAAGATAGAAGCCCTCAGCGCGGGAGCGGATGATTACGTGAATGCCGGGGACAACCCCCTGGTGCTCCTGGCCAGAATGAAATCCCATCTGCGCCGATATTGCCAGCTCTCCGGCATCTGCAGAAATGTGGACAAAATTTATCGCGTGGACGGGCTGGAGATCGACGACACCCAGAGAAAGGTGACGGTGGACGGAAGGGAAGTCAGGCTCACTCCCATTGAGTATCAGATCCTGGTACTCCTTGCAAAGGAGACCGGACACCCTCTCTCCATCTCACAGATTTATGAGGCGATCTGGCAGATGGACGCGGTCGGTGTGGACAACACGATCGCCGTGCACATCCGGCATATCCGGGAGAAGATCGAACAGAATCCAAAGCAGCCCAGATATCTGAAGGTGGTCTGGGGAATCGGTTATATGGTCGGCTGAAAAAGACTTGAAATCTGTGCGGAAATGCTCCATACTGTAGATAACCGTTTGCGTCCGGAATCCATGTGGCGGAAACTCGGACGGCCGCGGCGGAAAGGACGGAAGAGATGGCGGAGCAGAAAGCAGTCGCAGGTCAGGACACAGTCGCAGGTCAGAAGGGAACTGCAGCGCGGAGAGAGGCCGTGGAGAATCAGACGCCTCCTGCGCGCGTCTCTGAGCGCAATACCCGGTCATGGAGGGAACGCTGGGATTCCTGGGAGGGCCTTGGAGCCGGCACGATCAAGCTGATCGCCGTGCTCTCCATGCTGATCGATCACACTGCCGCCGGGATCCTGGGCAGATACTTAAATCAGGCGGGGATCCGGACTTACTTGTTCGCGGCGGATCCGGTACGGGATGCCTGGCTGGAACAGTACGGGGATCTGTACTTTTTGTATGATTTCATGCGGAACGTGGGGCGGTTGGCGTTTCCGATCTACTGTTTTTTCCTGGTGGAGGGGCTGAAGTATACCCGTAACCAGTGGAAGTACCTGGGCCGGCTGGTGATCTTCGCGTTTCTCTCTGAAATTCCCTTTGACCTCCTGTTTAACAACGCCGTTCTGGAGTTCCAGAGCCAGAACGTGTACTTCACCCTGGCGGTCAGCCTTGCGGTGATGATCGGGCTGAAGGAACTGGGGCAGAGGCTTCGCCTTCAGGGAACCTCTCAGGCGGCAGGTTTCTTGACTATGATACTGGGCCTCGCAGCCGTTGGAGCGGGATGCATCTTGACGGTGTTTCTGAAAACGGACTACAGCTACCGCGGCGTGCTCTGCACGGTGGCCATCTATCTGTTTTCCGGCAGCAGAATCAAGCAGCTCCTGGCCGGCGCCGTGGCCTTCTGCTGGGAGCTTCCCGCCGCGCCTCTGGCTTTTCTTCCCCTGGCGCTCTATAAAAAGAAGCGGGGGCTGAAATTAAAATATTTCTTTTATGCCTTTTATCCGCTGCATCTCCTGGTTCTTTATCTGATCGCAGTGTGCCTGGGGATCGGGCAGCTGCCGGCGCTGTAGAGCGATGCCGGTCATGCCGCGGCAATGGCCGAGTGCGGATGGAACATGTCTGCTCAAGGCTGTTTTGGATAAACGCCGCAAAGAAAATGTTGACGTGACCCGTCAGAAAACTTATACTGGAAGTTAGGGGAGCAGGGATAGAAAAGGTTTCCGCTCCCCTGTTTCATACAGCAAATAAAAAATGGAGGGTAAGTACATGGGTTTGATCGAGGCGTTTAAGGGCGCGGTGAGCGGCGTGGTGGCAGATCAGTGGAAGGAGTATTTTTACTGTGACGCCATCGACAACAAGTATCTGATGGTTCGGGGACATAAGAAGACCAACGGGAAGGCTTCCAACAATCGGGGGGATGAAAACGTCATCTCCAATGGTTCCATCATTACCGTGGCGGACGGTCAGTGTATGATTATCGTGGATCAGGGAAAGGTGGTGGATCTCTGTGCGGTGGCCGGGGCCTACACTTTTGACGCATCCTCGGAGCCCTCTGTTTTCACCGGAAACCTGGGGGATTCCATCCTGGAGACTTTTAAGGCCATCGGAAAGCGTTTCACCTTCGGCGGGGATGTGGCGAAGGATATGAGAGTATACTATATTAACACCAAGGAGATCATGGGCAATATGTACGGAACGCCCAAACAGGTTCCTTTCCGGGTAGTGGACGAGAGGGCGGGGATCGACATGGACATCTCCATCCGCTGCCATGGCCAGTACAGCTACCGCATCTGCGATCCCGTATCCTTCTACACGAACGTCTGCGGCAACGAGAAGGAGTGCTTCCCCCGGGAGCGGATCGACGGCCAGATGAAGTCAGAGCTCCTGACCGCTCTGCAGCCCGCCCTGGGAAGGATTTCCGAGATGGGAATCCGGTATTCCGCTCTGATGACGCATACCCAGGAGATTGCGGACACGCTGAATGCGGAACTCTCAAAGAGCTGGGCTCAGGATCGAGGCATTACCATCGTGAAATTCGGCGTTTCCTCCGTGACGGCAGACCCTGAGGACGAGGCGATGCTGAAGGAGATGCAGAAGACCGCGGCCTATGCGGATCCCACGCGTATGGCGGCATACCAGGGCATGGCCCAGGCAGACGCGATGAAGATGGCGGCATCCAATACCGCTACGGGTCCCGCCATGGCCTTCATGGGCATGAATATGGCGCAGCAGGCAGGAGGCTCGGGCGTGGCGGACCTGTTCGCCCTGGGACAGCAGCAGAAGGCCGCCCAGCAGGCAGCGGCCGCAAATACGAATGCTTCTGCTCCTTCCGGTGATTCCTGGAAGTGCAGTTGCGGCGCTGTTGCCACCGGCAATTTCTGCCCGGAGTGCGGCGCGAAGAAACCCGCCACCGCGGTGGGTTGGACCTGCTCCTGCGGCACGGTGAACCAGGGGAAGTTCTGCACGAACTGCGGGGCAAGAAAGCCTGCGGGCGTACCTCAGTACAAGTGCGATAAGTGCGGCTGGATGCCGGAGGATCCTGCGAATCCGCCGAAATTCTGCCCGGAGTGCGGAGATCCTTTCGGGGATGAGGACCTGGTGTAATGTGAAAAGCCATATCCGGCGGGGAACTTTCTTTTACTGCGCCCTGTGAGTTCCATGGGGCGCAGTTTATTGTATAAAAAACCGTTAAACAGGAAACGGAAAGTCAAGAAGCGGCTGTCTTTTGCCGACAGCGGAAGCTCTTGGGATCAGGGAGGCGGCGTGGAAGAACTCATACAGGTAAAAGAACTTTGCAAGACATTTAAGCTCTCCGCGAAGCAGCAGAAGCTGGAAAAGACAAAGGAAAAGACCAAAGTGGCCGTGGACGGGCTTTCCTTCACGGCTTACAAGGGGGAAGTGTTTGGCCTGCTGGGGCCCAACGGAGCGGGAAAGACCACGACGCTCCGGATGCTGGCCACCCTGATCCGGCCGGACAGCGGGGACGCCCTGCTGGACGGGGTCAGCGTGACAAAGGACCCGGAGACCGTGCGGAGCCGGATCGGGTTCCTGACCAGCGAGCTGAAACTGGAGGATTTTTTCTCGCCGAACTATCTCTTTCAGTTTTTTGCCAGTCTATACGGCGTGCCCCAGGACAAGGCGCTGGCGCGCCGGGAGGAGCTCTTTTCCCGCTTTGGGATCGACCGGTTTGCGGAGGTGAAGGTGGGGGATCTGTCCACGGGCATGAAGCAAAAGGTAAGTCTTGTCATAAGCCTCGTGCACGACCCGGATATCATCATTTTTGACGAGCCCACCAATGGCCTGGACGTTCTGACGGCGAAGGTGGTGACGGATTTCCTGCTGGATCTTCGGGCACAGGGAAAGACCATTCTGCTCTCCACCCATATCTTCAGCCTGATCGAAAAGATCTGCGACAGGGTTGGCATCATGATCAGCGGAAAGATGGCGGTGTGTGACACTCTGGAGAAGATCTGCGGCGGCAAAAGCCTGGAGGACCGGTTCTTTGAGGTTTACCGGGAGAAGGCAGGTGACCTGGAATGAACAATATGCTGGTGATCATAAAAAAGGAACTTGCCAGGTTTTTTGGCGATAAAAGGCTGGTATTCACAACGGCGATCATGCCCGGGCTGCTGATCTTTCTGATGTACACCCTCATGGGGGAGGGCCTCATGCGAGAGTTCACCACGGAGGAGGATTACATCGCAAAGGCTTATGTCAGAAACATGCCTGCGGAGCTGGAGTCCTCGCTGAAAGAGCTCCCGGTGGAGTGGGAGATCTGGGACGGCGGGAACCCGGCGTCGGATCAGGTGCTTCAGGAGATCGCAGAGGGCGAGAGGGACGGTCTGTTGGTGTTTCCCGATCGCTTCATGCAGGATATGTTGGCCTATGAAGCAGGCCAGGGAGAGGCACCCAATGTGGAGATCTACTATAACAGTGAGGAGAGTAATTCCGGGGCCTTTCGCAGCGCGGCGGTCCGCTTTCTGGATCAGCTGGAGGAGAGCGTCGCAAATAAATTTGACATCAACAGGGGAGAGGGGAGCCTGGGAGATTACGACCGGGTCTCTGAGCAGTCCGTTATGGGGCAGCTTCTGGCGGGGCTTCTGCCCATGCTGATCATGACCTTCATCTTCAGCGGCTGTACCGCCGTGGCACCGGAGTCCATCGCCGGGGAAAAGGAGAGAGGGACCATCGCCACGCTGCTGGTGACGCCGATGAAGCGCAGCGCCCTGGCCCTGGGGAAGATCGTGAGCCTCAGCGTGATCGCGCTGCTGGCGGGACTCTCCAGCTTCCTGGGGACGATCCTGTCCCTTCCGAAGCTGATGACGGACGAGGTGGATTTCGGGGCGGCGAGCTATACGGCGCTGGACTACGGCCTGTTGTTTGCGGTGATCCTCTCCACCGTGCTGGTTACGGTGGCGGTGATCTCCCTGATCTCCGCGGGGGCGAAGAGCGTGAAAGAAGCGTCCACCGCCATAGCGCCCTTTTTGAGCGTGATCGTCATAGTGAGCCTTCTTCCCCTGTTCCACCTGGGAGGCGGAGGAAAGGTTGCGGACCTGATCCCGCTGTATAATTCCGTGATGACTATGAACGGCATCTTTAGCTTTGAGTCCAGTGTCTCGGACGTTGTGATCACAGTCCTCGTGAATTTTGCGGCTGCGGGGATTCTGGGCGGGATTTTGACAAAGATGTTTTCCAGTGAAAAGGTTATGTTCAACAGATGAGACAATATTAGATAAAAAAGGAACCCGTGAAACGGGTTCCTTTCGTTTTGCAGATTAGGATCAGACTTAAGCTACTACGGTAACGTTGGTAGCGCGGATCTTGCTGCTGTTCTGAGGGTCGCTCTCGGTGTCGAAGGTAACCTTCTGGCCTTCCTCCAGGGACTTAAAGCCCTCTGCGTTGATAGCGGAGAAATGTACGAATACCTCCTCGCCGGTAGCATCATTGGTGATGAAACCATAACCCTTCTGTGCGTTAAACCACTTAACTGTACCGTTGTTCATATTGGTACCTCCTTTTTAATGCTGGGCACTGCCCGCTTTCAGTTTTAGTAATTCTAAAGCGAGGACACAAAAATCACATATTTTTGTAGACCATCATTCCATCATCTTCAGGCAGACGTAACTGCCCCAACTCTGCACTTCGTAGCCAGGACCGCGGAAGCGAATGATGACTTACAAAAATATGTGAGTTTAATGACTTACTTTTAGAATACGATCTTAGTATAGTATTTTCCAAGGAAATTGTCAATCAGTATTTTCTCTGAAATAGCAAAAAAAGGAATAATTTTGAAAAAATATAGACAACCTCTTCGAATCTTTCCTGATTTTTTAATTGCCAGATGGTATATTTTGGGTGAAACTGTGAAAAATAGGATTGCAATTTATGGCAAGGCAATGCAAAGAAGGGGTGTGGTGATGGGAGTGATGATTCCTTTGTGGTACGTGGTCTGCCTGGGGCTGGCGGCAGCTTATTTCGGCTTTTGGTTTGGCAGGAGCCGGAACTGGGGGATGATTGAAAAGATGGAGACGGAGAAAACGGCGGGGCCTGGCGGTCTGGAAAAGGGAGAAGCCGGATCTGACGGCCCGGGAAGAGTCCGCGGAGGATACGGTGAGGAAAAGGGCGGAGCGGGACACGGCGGTGAAAAAAGCCGGGCGAGAGCCGGGGCGGAGAAAGACAGGCTGGGGGGCAGTACCGGCGCCGGGAAGAACGCTGGGCCCTATGCCGGGGACAGAAGGATAACGGTTTCCCGGGGCGGCGATAAATATTACGGAAAAAATTTATATTGTCCCACGGCCGGCCGTGCCATGAATTTTCAGGAGGGGGAGGAAAACGGCGTGCGGATTTTGACGACGGACAGCAGGCTTTATTCACCGGTTTCCGGAAGGGTCCTGAAAATTTCTCCCCGGGGGAATGCGTTTTTGATCCGGACGGACTGGGGGCGGGACGTGACGGTGCGGGCCTGTACCAATGAGGATGATCTGCTGGACCGGTATTTTCGCCCGAGGGTGGTCCGGGGAGAGATCGTCCGCCGGGGAAGGCTCCTTCTGGAGTATGACCGGGAGACGCTCTGCAGAAAGTGCCAGGACACAGCCGTGTATGTCTCGGTGGGGGATGAGAGCGGGGGGAAACTGGAGGTGGAGGAGGATCTTTCTGTAAAGGTCGGGGATTCCCTCCGCTGGCTGCAGCCGGAAGATCCCTCTTGACGAATACCCTATGGGGGTATAAAATAAGAGAGAACGGAGCCGGGCGTAGAGGGGCTTGAAGCCTTATGCGGGAGGAAAATCCGTTTCCGGGGAGGAACCCGGGAAAAGCGGCAAATTCCGGCCGGAAACCGCGGCGGACGGGCAGGACTCTGCCGCCGGGAACCGTAAAATGAGAGAGAAAAGGAGACGGAAAATGAAGAAGACGCTTGTGATCGAGGGAATGATGTGCGGACATTGCACGGGGCGCGTGCAGAAGGCGCTGGAGGCAGTTGAGGGTGTAAAGGAAGTGAAGATGAGCCTGGAAAATAAGACTGCAGAGGTGGATGCCGGGGACGGCGTTGCGGAGCAGGCTTTAAGGGATGCCGTGAAGGAAGCTGGCTATGAAGTAATAGAGTGCAGATAAAAAACCCGTGTTATCTCGAAAAAATCTATTGATTGTCCGCTTGGCTTTTAGTAAAATAGAATCAGTAGATTGGAGGTAGCATATGCTCGCGGGGAAAAGGGTATTGGGGCTTTGTGTGACAAAGATACACGACAAGACGAGGGCGGATCTGGCGGACAAGATCAATCATGCGGCCCTTGCAGCCGGTTTTAAGCTGGTGTGTTTTAACAGCTCGGAGGATTTTTATAAGGACAATGTGTACAGCATAGGCGCAAAGTCTTCCTATGACAGGATCGATTATTCTGTTGTGGATGGATTGATCCTGTGCGCGGAGCATTTTTACAGCGAGAGCGTGGTGAAAGAGCTCCTCTCCCGGGCAAAGGAGAACGGCGTGCCCGTTGTGGTCCTGAACGGAGAGGGGGAGGGCTGTTATCAGGTCCGAAGCGACTGCGAGGAGGCCTTCCGGGAGCTGATCCGTCATCTGATCCGGGATCATCATGTGAAAGATACCTTTTTCATTGCCGGACGACGGGAGAAGGATGCCAATTCCGCCCAGAGACTTCGGATCTACCGGGAAACGCTGGAGGAGTTTGGCCTTCCCTTCGACGGAAGCCGGGTGGCTTTTGGGGAATACTGGGATGAGCCGGCCATGCGGATCACGCAGGAACTGGCCCATCTTGGCAGGATCCCGCAGGCGTTTATCTGTGCAAACGACAGCATGGCTTTCGGAGTGTGCCGTCAGCTGAAGGAACTGGGATACCGTGTCCCGGAGGACGTGATCGTCACCGGCTTTGACGGGATCCCGGCGGTAAGGTACCTGCTTCCCAGGCTTTCCACCTGCCGGGAAGACCTGCAGGGGCTGGCCGAAACCTGTGTGGACACCTTTGTGCAGATCTTTGAAGGCGGGGAGCCGGAAAAGGTAAGGAAGGTTCCTTACACGGCCGTGTTTTCAGAGTCCTGCGGCTGTGAGACGGTGACGGACCAGGAGAGCAGGCAGGCCGCGGCAGCTCTATATCAGCACATGGAGGAAACGGAGGCCCATGAGGATTATGTGGCTTCGGAGGTCAGCCATATGCTGAATATCGAGAACGTGGAGGAGATTTATCAGCCTCTCTCAAAGCTGATCCTGGCCAATTCCACGTTCTGTCTGAACAGTGAATTCTTAAAGATCGCTTCCGGCAAGTCCGTGGAAGGGATTTCCGTGGCTGTGCCCTGTTATTATGACAGAAACCGCAGCGTGGGCTATCTGCCGGACAAGGAGATGCTTCCGGATGCCAAGGGCTTTGCTGAGGATGAGAGCTGCTACATCATTACGGCAATCTATTCCAAGGACAAGGCCTGCGGTTACTATGCGGTGCGGACCGATGACGTGAATTCGGTTTATCATAAGATTAAAGTGATTCTGCGGTATGTGGACCTGGTGGTGGACTCCCTGATCATCCAGTTTAATCAGAAGAATATGATGTGGATCATGGAGAACGCGGGTTATATGGATTCCACCACGGGATTCGCCAATCTGAAAGGCGTGTCCAGGTGGTTTGAAGAGTTCGCAAAGGTTGCAAACAATCACCGGAAGACCCTGGCATTCTCTATTTACGCCCTTCCCAATTATACATACATATATGAAAATTACGGCCTCCGGGATATCGAGGAAGTGATGACGGCAGTGGCGGAAAGGCTGAGGGAGGTCAATCAGAAAGACTGTTTCCTGGCCAAAATTTCCGAGAGCGAATTCCTTGTGATAAATTATTTCGACGACCCCGAAGCTGTGTCGAGGACGATTCAGGGCGCTACCTCGGCATTTTATCCACTGATCGAGGAGTACAACCGCAGCAGCGGCAAGGGCTATTATGTGGAGGTAAACGCGGGCTGTACTGTGGCGGACGCGGGCTGGGAAGAGGCGCTGGAGGTGTATATCAAGTGCGCGTCCGGTGAGCTTTTCCTGAACCGCTTAAAACAGGGCGCGTCCGAGACGGTGAAGGAGACTGTGTCCCATAAGGATTATTACAGCGTGTTTAACCTGCTGGTGGACAATAATCTTTTTACCTATCATTTTCAGCCGATTGTGGACGCGAAGCTGGGGGAGATCTGCGCTTATGAGGCCCTGATGCGGACCTCCGGCGGCATCAATCTCTCTCCTCTGGACGTGCTGGACATCGCGAAAGAGTTCAAGCGTCTGAACGAGATCGAGCATGCCACCCTGTTCAACGTCATGAGACGGTACGCGGAGGAGTTTGAAAAGTTCCGTGGGAGGAAGGTCTTTATCAATACCATCCCCAATCATTTCCTCAGCAACGAGGAGTGCGATGAACTGATCTCAAAGTATAAGAGTTTCTTCGATTATTTTGTCTTTGAAGTGACGGAGCAGGAGACCAGTTCTGACGATGAGCTGAAAGCTATCAAGCGTCTCTGCGGCAGCAGCGGGGAGGTGCAGATCGCCGTGGACGATTATGGGACGGGGCATTCCAATATCGTGAATCTGCTGCGCTATGAGCCCCAGATCATCAAGATCGACCGCTATCTCATCGACGGAATTGATTCGGACACCAATAAGCAGATGTTTGTGAAAAACACGATCGAGTTCGCCTCCATGAACAATATTAAGGTATTGGCGGAGGGCGTCGAGACTGTGGGAGAGCTGCGCACGGTGATCCAGTACGGCGTGGATTATATACAGGGGTATTATACGGGGCGTCCCGCGCCGGAACCCATCGATGCCATTGCGGAGAAAGTCCGGGAGGAGATCATCGACGAGAATCTCCGTCTGTCCAAATTTGACAACGACAGGCAGAAAGTGTACACTGCCCGCGACGGCGAAACGCTGAATCTGGTGAATCTCACCCTGGAAAAATACAATTATATCAACATTGTGTCCGGGGAGGTTACCCTTCTCGGAAAGAAAGAGTGCACGCTCAATATCATCACCAGGGTGGCGGACAACGCGAAGGCGCGTCTGATCCTGATGGATGCAAATTTAAGCGGCACGGATGAACCGGCCATTCAGCTGGGACAGGGCAGCAGCGTGGAGCTGGAGGTACGGGGCTTCAACACGATCACCAAGAACGGCATCTGGGTGACAAAGAATTCGGAACTTCGCCTGACGGGAGGCGGGTCCCTCCTGGTCAACACCAATCAGAATGATGGCGTGGGGATCGGTTCCAGATATGAGGAATCGTACGGCTCTATCATTCTGGAACACACCGGAAGGGTGAAGGTGATCTCCTCAGGGGATAAGGCGGTGAGCGTCGGCGGCGGCTACAGCAGCGGGGGCATTGAAATCCGCAGCGGAATCCTGGAGGTGGCGGGGTCCGGTATTTCGGTGATCGGCATCGGCAGTTCCATCGGGGACGCGGATATTCAGATCGGAAACGCGGAAGTCCTGGTGAAGGAGTCCGGAAACGAGGCCGTCGGAATCGGCACTGCCAGCGGCACGGCGAGGATCACGTCCCGGGGCAGGCTCAACGTGGTTTCCGACGGCGAGAGGTCGGTGGCCATCGGTTCCCTGAAGGGGAAGGATTGTCTTATGGAACTGGCTTCCGGTGAAATCTCGGCCGTGGTACACTGCGACATGGGCGCTGTGATCGGATCCTACAGCGGGAGCGTAAACACAATCTGCGGAGAGTGCCGCGTAAAGGTTTATGGAGAAGGCGCCAATGTGACCGGCATGGGCAGCAGCATGGGGAACTGTGTCACGGAGATCCAGGGAGGCGTCCTGGAGATCAGGGTGCTCTCCGCCAACGCCCAGCCTTTCGGCAATGAGAACGATAAGGTGGTCATCACCGGAGGAAACGTGATGACCCCGGACTGGGAGCAGGAGGTTCCCGCAGTAAACGCATACGGCCAGAAACTTCACAGGGAACTGCGGGAGGAGAAGACGTTCGAACAGCTGGTTCACACGTCCCATGGAGATTATATCTATCGGGCGGAACGCTGTGCGGAACCGGACCTGCTCAGCGTTTATCTGCCATAAACAGAAAATATACAAAAGAGTCCCTGCACATAATGCCGTGCAGGGATTTTTCTTGTGGGCCGGGATATTCTAAAGTTTATACTTTTTTAACACTTCTTTTAGAGTTTCTTTGTTGTGTTTTGAAAATACTGTGTTATATTAGTTATAGAACAAATGAAAGATAATGACTTTCCGGGACGCAGGGCGGCGTCAGATGTCCTGCGGGACCCGGACGTAAAGGGGGCATGGCTTATGAATATTCAAAAATTTACGCAGAAATCCCTTCAGGCGGTGGAGGGATGCGAGAAGCTGGCGATGGAGTACGGGAACCAGGAGATCGAGCAGGAGCATCTCCTATACAGTCTCCTCACCGTGGAGGACAGTCTGATCCTAAAGCTGATCGAAAAGATGGAGATCCAGAAGGAGCATTTCCAGAACCGCGTCCTTGAGGCGGTGGAAAAGCGGGTAAAGGTCCAGGGCGGGAACCCTTATATCGGCCAGTACCTGAACAAGACCCTGATCAATGCGGAGGACGAGGCAAAGCGGCTGGGGGACGAATATGTATCGGTGGAGCACCTGTTCCTTGCCATGCTGAACGCGCCCAATAAGGAGATCTCCGCGATCTTTCGGGAGTACGGCATTACAAAGGAGCGCTTTCTGCAGGCGCTTTCCACCGTCCGGGGCAATCAGAGGGTGACCAGCGATAATCCGGAAGCAACCTACGATACGCTTGAAAAATACGGGCAGGAGCTGGTGGAGAAGGCCAGGAATCAAAAGCTGGATCCGGTGATCGGCCGGGACAACGAGATCCGCAACGTCATCCGGATCCTGTCCCGGAAGACCAAGAACAACCCGGTGCTCATCGGGGAACCCGGCGTGGGCAAGACCGCCGTGGTGGAGGGACTGGCCCAGAGGATCGTCCGGGGCGACGTCCCCCAGGGCCTGAAGGACAAGAAGATCTTTGCCCTGGATATGGGCGCGCTGGTGGCCGGCGCGAAGTACCGGGGCGAGTTTGAGGAGAGGCTGAAGGCGGTTCTGGAAGACGTGAAGAACAGCGACGGCCAGATCATTCTCTTTATCGACGAGCTGCACACGATCGTGGGGGCCGGAAAGACGGACGGCGCCCTGGACGCGGGCAATATGTTAAAGCCCATGCTGGCCAGGGGGGAGCTCCACTGTATCGGGGCGACGACCCTGGACGAGTATCGTCAGTATATCGAGAAGGATCCCGCCCTGGAGAGAAGGTTCCAGCCCGTCATGGTGGACGAACCCACGGTGGAGGATACCATTTCCATCCTGCGGGGCATCAAGGAGCGCTATGAAGTCTATCACGGCGTGAAGATCATGGACAACGCGCTGGTCAGCGCGGCCACGCTCTCACACCGCTATATCACCGACCGTTTTCTCCCGGACAAGGCCATCGACCTGGTGGACGAGGCCTGTGCCCTGATCAAAACGGAACTGGACAGCATGCCCTCGGAGCTGGACGAGATGTCCCGGAAGATCATGCAGATGGAGATCGAGGAGGCGGCTCTGAAGAAAGAGGACGACAGGCTCAGTCAGGAACGGCTGGAGGAGCTGCAGAAAGATCTTGCGGAGTGGAAAGCCCGCTTTTCTGAAAAGAAAGCCCAGTGGGACAATGAGAAAGCGTCGGTGGAACGCCTGAGCAGACTGCGGGAGGAGATCGATCAGGTCAACTCGGACATCCAGGTGGCCCAGCGGGAGGGGAATCTGGAGAAAGCGGCGGAGCTCAGCTACGGAAAGCTGCCCTCCCTGAAAAAGCAGCTGGAGCAGGAGGAAGAGAAGGTGGGAAGCGCCGGGCTTTCCCTGGTGCATGAGAAGGTCTCCGAGGAGGAGATTTCCAAGATCGTCAGCCGTTGGACCGGCATCCCCGTGACGAAGCTGACGGAGAGCGAGCGCAGCAAGACCCTGCACCTGGACGAAGAACTGCACAGAAGGGTCATCGGCCAGGACGAGGGCGTGGAGAAGGTATCCGAGGCCATCATCCGCTCAAAGGCCGGCATCAAGGATCCGTCCAAGCCCATCGGTTCCTTCCTGTTCCTGGGGCCCACCGGCGTGGGCAAGACGGAGCTGGCAAAGGCCCTGGCGGCAAGTCTCTTTGACGATGAGGGCAATATGGTGAGACTGGATATGAGCGAATATATGGAAAAGCACTCCGTTTCCAGACTGATCGGAGCGCCTCCCGGATACGTGGGCTACGAGGAGGGCGGCCAGCTCACCGAGGCGGTCCGCAGGAAGCCATATTGCGTGGTCCTCTTTGACGAGGTGGAGAAGGCCCATCCCGATGTGTTTAATGTATTATTGCAGGTTCTGGACGACGGGCGGATCACCGATTCCCAGGGCAGGACGGTGGACTTTAAGAACACCATCCTGATCATGACCTCCAATATCGGTGCCCAGTACCTTCTGGACGGCATCCGGGAGGACGGCAGCATACGGCCCGAGGCGGAGGAGGCGGTCATGAACGATTTGAGGGCCCATTTCCGGCCGGAGTTTCTGAACCGGCTGGACGAGACGATCCTGTTTAAGCCTCTGACCCGGGAGAACATCGGCGGGATCATCGATCTGCAGATGCAGGACGTGAACAGAAGGCTGCAGGATAAGCAGCTCAGCATAGAGCTGGACGAGGATGCAAAGCGGTTCATCGCGGAGAATTCCTACGATCCCGTCTATGGCGCAAGGCCCTTAAAGCGGTATCTGCAAAAGAACGTGGAGACGCTGGCGGCAAAGCTGATTCTCTCCGGCGGGGTCGGCGCGGAGGACGTGATCCGGATCTCTCTGGAGAACGGAGAGCTGAAAGCCAGTGTAAAAAAACTGTGACAGAAGAACAAAATGTGGGAAATGGCGGTCAGATTTGCAAATTTGACCGCCATTTTAGCAATTTTTATTAGATTTAAGCAATATATCACTTTTTTTTTTGTGCGAAAGGCATTATAATAAATACGATGTAGGTAGTGGCATGTGAATGATTCTATGCGGATATGCAGTGAGGCCCGGGAAACGGATGCGCAGTTTTGCCGGGTGATATCGCATGCTTTGAGATGAGACGGATGAGGAGACGGATGGTTAAAAAGATTGCTGCTTTTATCGGACAACTTACGCAGGAATATCAATCGGAGATGATCCGGGCGGTGATCGACACCGCGAAGGAACTGGGCTACCGGATAGATATTTTCAGCGAATTCGGCTCCTATGGAGAGAATTACCTGCATGCGGAGGGCGAGAGGAACATCATCAATCTGCCCTATATAGAGGATTATGCAGGAATCCTTGTCGCGCCGGATACCTTCGGCGTGAAGGAGATGGAGAAACAGCTGGACGTGCTGCTTCTCAGAAACGCGAAGGTTCCCATCGTCAGTCTCCGCCAGGAAAAGGAATGTTATTACAGCGTGCAGGTGGATAACCAGGCGTCCATGGAGAGCATGGTGGAGCATTTCGTGGCGGAACACGGAATGAGAAGAGTCTGTTTTATGAAGGGACGCGTGGATCTGAAGGACGCGGAAGAGCGCTACCAGGGGTATCTGAACGTGATGGCCCGGCATGGCCTCCCGGTGACGGAGCACATGGTCTTTCAGGGAGATTACTGGAGGGACAAAGGGCCCGCGGCGGTGGACTGGTTCCTGTCGGGTTCGGAGAGACCCGAGGCCATCGTCTGCGCCAACGATTTTATGGCGATCTCGGTCCTGGGAGAGCTGAAGGCCAGGGGCGTGAAGGTCCCGGAGGAGATCGCGGTGTCGGGCTTTGACGACCTGGAAGAATCCAAGTATGTGGAGCCCGCCCTGAGCAGCGTGCATGTGCCGAGTCTGACCATGGGCCGGGAGGCGGTGCTGTTGATAGACAAACTCCTCAGAGGGGGGACTTCCGAACAGGTGGTAAGGCTCCCGGTGGAGATCGCGTTCCGCAGAAGCTGCGGCTGCGGCGAAAGCGAGGCGGGCCGCTGGACGGAGAAGCTGTACCGGGAAAAGCTCTATCTGACGAATGTATTGGTACAGAACGGATTTATGAACGCGGACTTTGACAACTGCGACAATCTGGAGGAACTTCTGAATATCTCCTGCCAGTATTCCCTGAATTTCCCTTACGCTGCGCTGTATTTCTGCCTGTGTGACGTCATGGACGAGAACGGCGAACGGCTGCAGGATCAGACGAAATATACGGAGTATGTGACGCTCCGGGCGATCATGAGCCGGGAGAAGGGACTGGAACTGATGGACGAGAGATTTCCGCGCCGTCAGATCCTGCCGGAGAAGTACCGCCCGAGGGATAAGGCGTTGTACTTTTTCCCGCTGCATCACAAAAACCACTGTCTGGGGTATCTTGCCATCGACACGGACCGGCAGGAAGAGCTGAAGGATTTCTTCCAGTGCTGGACCCGGGAGACCTGCAGCTATATGGATAAGATCCTGCTGTATGAGGAGAACCAGAGCCTTCAGGAATTCCGCAAACTGTCTACCGTGGACGATCTGACAGGACTGTTTAACCGCCGGAAAATGGAACAGGAGCTGAGTAAGATCCTGGCGCCGTTGAAGGTACGGGACGTAAAGTTCTTTGTGGTCAGCCTGGATATGGACGGCCTGAAAGCCATCAACGATACTTACGGACATCTGGAAGGGGATTGCGCGCTCCGGGATTACGCCGGCATTCTGAAAAAAGCGGCGGGGGAGGACGGACTCTGCTGCCGGATGGGAGGAGACGAGTTTTCCATACTTGTTCCCACGGAAAAAGAAGAGGTCGTGAAAGCGCTGCTGGACAGGATCCGGGAAGGCGTGGCGGAGTACAACCGGACGTCGGATAAACCCTATCAGATGAGCGGGAGCATGGGCTACGCGGAGTTTCGGAAAGAGGAAGAACTGACCAACTGCCTGCGCCGCGCGGATATCAATATGTACGCCGACAAGATGGCGCGCAAGAAGGGGAGAAAGAACTGATATGGTACCGAAGGACCCGGCAATGCTGCTGAGTTTTATCAATATGAAACTGCGTGACTGTGGCAAGGATCTCGAGGGGATCTGCGAGGAACTGGACGTGAGCCGGGAGGAAATGGAAGCAAGGCTTGCCGGCATCGACTATCATTACAGCGCCGAAAGAAACCAGTTCGTGTGAGGGGCATTCCTGACGAAATGGGACGAATCCCGGGGAATTATGGCAAGCCTGCACACATAAGTATGTAGGGATAGCAATACCGGGTGGCGGATATGAAGAGATGGTTATTGGGAATGGCGGCGCTGGATCTGGCGCTTTTGATCGGGTGCATCGCCGTCCTGCTGTGGAAGACGGGGATTGCAAGGACCGTTTCCAGCGGTTCTGCAGAGGCGTCCTGGCAGCAGGAAGAGCAGAAGAAGATCGCCATCACCTTTGATGACGGACCGCATCCCACCTACACGGAAGAACTGCTGGACGGACTGAAGGAACGTGGTGTGCACGCCACGTTTTTTGTTACGGGGGAGCATGCGGAGCTTCATCCGGACGTCATACGACGGATGCAGGAGGAAGGTCACCTGATCGGCAACCACACGTACAGCCATATCCAGCTAAGGAGCAGTAACAGGGAGCAGTTCCAGGAGGAACTGATCAAGACCAATGAGGTCATAAAATCGATCACCGGGGAAGAGGTCATTTATGTGAGGCCGCCCTATGGAAGCTGGGACAAAACCTTCGAGAAGGAGCTGAACATGTTTCCGGTCCTTTGGACCATTGATCCCACGGACTGGAGCTGCCTCAGCGCGGATGCCGTGACGAAACGGGTGGTGAAGAAGGCGAAGGAAAACGGGATCATCCTGCTCCATGATTACTATGAAACCAGCGTGGAGGCGGCTCTGGCCATCATAGATGAATTGACGAAAGAAGGCTATACTTTTGTCACGGTGGATGAGATCCTCATGGAATAAGGCGGCAGGGCGCGTTGGGGAGAGAAACTGAGAGGAATTTATGAGAGACCATGATACAAGACCTTCAAAAAGAATGTCGGACCAGGAATTTAACCGTTCCCTGTATGATGATTTTGACAGGCCCACAGGGAAAAACAATCTTCTTGCAAAGGGGATCGTGACCGTGCTGGCGGTGCTGCTGATAGGGCTCCTGGTCCTGCTTCTGATTCTGGGAGGGAAGAGAGACGAGGATCCGGGGACGCCGGGTGTGGCGGGAGGGGAGCCTTCAGAGGAACTTTGGACAGGCGGAGAGAGCCTGCAGGACGACCCTTCCGGCGGGGCTGATGATCCGGTTTCCGAAGATTCATCGGGGGATAGTTCTGCTGCGGACGGCGGTGAGGAAATCCCCAGCCGGTTGAAGGAGGTCCCCGGGGAGACGGAGGAAGTGACCCTGGGCGCGGACGTCTCGGAGTTTCAGGGAAATATTGACTGGGACCAGGTCGCGCAGTCAGGGATCGATTTTGTCATGGTGCGGGTCGGGTACCGCTCGGAGGCCGACGGGGAGATCAAAGAGGACCGCTGCGCAAGGTACAATCTGCAGGAGGCCGCGGCAAGGGGCCTGCATCTGGGAGCCTACTTCTTTTCCACGGCTGTGACGGAGGAGGAAGCCCTGGAGGAGGCCCGGTGGACCCTGGATCTGATAAAGGGGTATCCCATGACCTATCCGGTGGCCTTCAACTGCGAGGGCTTCCGGAGAGAGAACAGCAGACAGTACAATCTGTCTTTAGAGGAAAGATCCCGCTTGGCGGAGGTGTTTCTTGACGCCGTGGAGGACGACGGATACGCGGGGATGTTCTACGCTGCGAAGGGGGAGCTGGAGGGGGATGCCTTCTGGAAGACCTCGGAGCTGGAGAACCGCTACCGCATCTGGGTGGCGCAGTATCCCGCCAGCCCCTACCCGGAGACGCCGGAGCCGGACTACGGGGGAACCTTTGCCATGTGGCAGCACACGGACCGGGGAACCGTGCCGGGCATTTCGGGCGGGGTGGATCTGGATACGGCGTACTTCGGATTTTCCCAGGCGGCTGCCGCCCGGGAGGAGGGAGCCGCAATCCCTGTGGAGATGGACCCGGAGGTGGGCGTCCGGTTTGAAGAAGTGGAGGAACAGGTGACGGCGAAGGATGTGACGAACCTTCGGAGCCGGATGGACCAGGAGGACGACTCCTGTATCGTCGCCCAGCTAAAGAACGGCGAGGTGGTCACCCGCACCGGAAAGGGAAACAACGGCTGGTCCCGGGTGATTTATGCTGGACAGGCCCTCTACGCCGTATCCAGTTACCTTACGACGGACCTCAGCTATACCGCTCCAAAGGAAGAGGACAGCGGGTTTAAGACGAAATTTACGGCGGTCTCGGAGAATGTCACGGCAAAGGATGTGACAAATCTCCGGGATATCCCCAGCGTGTACGAGCCCTCGACGGTGATCACGCAGCTCCACAACGGGGAGGTCGCCCTGCGCACGGGCGTGTCGGACCAGGGCTGGTCCAGGGTGGAATATGACGGTCAGGTGCTGTATTGCATCAGCAGTTACCTGATCACGGTGGATTGACAGGTTTTGCAAGACGGAGCGCCTTGAGGAGGAAAGCATGAAACACAAACCGGTAAAAACCCATTTTCGTTGGAGAAAGAGAAGGATCCTTCTCTGGATCGCGGTGATCCTGTTTATCTTCCTGATACCCGCGATCGTGATGTCCGTCTATGTGTTCCATCACGTGGGTTACATGGGAGTGGAGTCGGAGAAATACCTGCTTCAGGACGTATATGAGCCGAAGGATTTTTCCCTGAACGCGGTCGAACATACGATACGCACGGGGGATGGGGAAGAACTCTGGTGTTCGGAGGTGGCCTGCGACGATCCTCAGGGCGTGATCCTGTATCTCAGCGACCTGCGGGAGCCCTCTGTGACTTATTTTTACGGCCATGCGGCATGGATGCAGAAGAAGGGATTCACCTCCTTCCTTCTGGAAGTGCGCGCTCACGGGGAGAGCACGGGGCATAAGCTGGGCCTTGGATGCGCCGAGGTGGAGGACGTGAGAAGCCTGGTTCAATATATCAAAGGGATGGACGAGTATCGGAACCTTCCCATCATTGTCCAGGGGGTCGGCCTGGGAGGGACGATCGCGCTGAACGCCGTGGGAGCCATCCCGGAGGTAGACGCCTGTATCGCCATGTCGCCCTGGGCCGGGGCGGATACCCAGCTCACCCTTCTGATGAAAAAGTATTATGTGCCCGGGTTTATCAGAAATATAGAAAAGCCCATACTGCATCAGGCCCTTCGGATCCTGTATGGAAAGGAAGCCGCGGACCAGAACGACCCGAAGGTCCAGATCCGGAACGCGGGGGAAAAGCCGGTACTGGTGATCGCTTCCCTGCGAGATCCGCATGTCCCTGTGGAAAACAGCCGGATCCTGCAGGAAGAGGCCCCGGATGCGGAATTTTGGCTCCGGGATTCGGAGGACCATTATGTGGTGAAGGACAATGACCTGGTCCATGTGGAGCAGGATCAGGAGTACTGCACCTATGTCTCGGGCTTTTTGTTCAAGGTGATCCGTCAGAGGTAGACGCTTTTTTGATCCCAGATGAGGGATAACAGGACGGAAGTTTCGGACAAAATTTGTAGAAAAATATAATATGGGTATAAAATTCAAGAAACAAGAACCGATATAAGTAATGAGAAGCTGTCAAAACGGATTTTGAAGCGTGCGGATTCATGGATGAGGAGAACACGATGCAAGTAAATTATTCTCAGTTTTTTCAGGTCGGCAGATCGAATTATATCAGTGCGAAGAATTCCCAGGTACAAAACGGATCTCTTCAATACGCGGGGAACGCCCAGGACGCCCGTGAGAAGAGGAGGCTGCTTGCGGAGAGCAGGCAGGCGGAGCAGTATGGCGCTGCGTCCGCCGATGGAAAGAGAACCTATCAGGGCGGTCTGCAGTCCGGCATTGTCAATGACGGCGTAAATTACGCGTCCACGGTCCGGGAAAACCGTACCCGGGCGAAAGATACCTCTCTGAAGCTGAAGCGGCTGCGGTATGATTTCAAGTCCATTTCCTCCCAGATTCTGCGGAGCAAGACTTCCAACAGCGCGAAGCAGGCGGCGTCGAAAGCCCGGCGTGAGGTAGTGCGCTTGAAGCGTCTGCGCCAGAACGGAGAGTACGATTCGGAGGAGATTCAGAGCGCGATCCAGCACGCCCAGGCCATGGAGCGGGTTGCGAAGAAAAAGGCGAGACACCTTCTGGAAGAAGAACTGGCAAAGACCGGCGGCCCCTGCCTGGGAGAGCTGGAGGATAAGGAACTTTCCGACGAAGAGATGAAGGAGTCGGAAGAGGTTTCCAGCGCCGGGGAAGGCGTGGAAGAGGGGGCGGCTTTGGAGCCATCCCCGGATCTGAACTTCGCGGAGCTTCAGGAAAGCCTGGAGCAGTCCTCCATTCCCTCTCAGGAGTCCATAAAGCAGATGGACGCCCTGCTGGAGAAGCTGGAGAGTGAGAGTTTAAGCGAGTCCCTGGGCGCGGAAATGATGGAAAGCGTGTCCGCCTCCATGGATGATATGTGGGATTCTCTGCAGGATTTATTAGAAGAGATGGGCCTGGAGGATCTGGCCGGAGACCTGACGGGGGCTTCTGGCGGGGATATGGACCCCGCGGACCTGAAGATGATGAAGATGAAGCACCGCCTGAAAGAGATGAAGGAGATGGCGGAGGCGGACAGCGAGTACTTAAAAGCCCTGTTCGACAGGCTGGCCAAGGAGAGCGCTTCTACAGCGGGAGGCGCCGCCATGAGCGGCAGTTCGGCGGGAAGTCCCTCTGGGGGCATCGCTTTGGGAGGCGGCGTTTCGTCGCCGGCCGCGTCGGGAGGCAATGCAGGCGGAAGCGGGGGAGCTGCTCCCGGGGCTGCTTTCGGCCCGGCGCTGACGGGCGGAAGTCCTTTTTCGGGTTCGGCGGCAGGGGGAGGAATGGGTGTGCCGGTCTCCGGCGGGATCGACATTTCCCTGTAGACAGAGGGCATTTGACCCAAAATAATATGTCAGGGCGGCGAAAAACCGCCCCGTTTGTCATTTTTTGTTGAGAAAAAAGCAAAATTTTATAGAAATTTAATTGACAGCGGGGGCAAAATCAAGATAACCTAGAAGGGTAGGTAAAAAATGGCTGAATGACTTCAGGGACAGAAAGGAAACAATGCTTATGAAGAAAATGGAAGAGTATCTGGCGGAGTATGCCGGGATCTGTTACAAGGAGGACGATATTGATCCTGCGCTGTTTGACGAGTACGGCGTAAAGAGGGGGCTTCGGGATAAAAACGGGAACGGCGTCCTTTCGGGGCTGACCAATATTTCCCGGATCGAGGCCTTTCGGACGGTGGACGGCGTAAAGACTCCCTGCGACGGAAAGCTTTGGTACCGCGGGTACGATTGCATTGAACTGGTGAAGGGATTCCGGGGCAAGCGCTACGGTTTTGAGGAGGTGGCCTATCTTCTCCTGCTCGGAAAGCTCCCCACGGAGACGGAACTGGAGCATTTCTGTGAGGTATTGGCAAGCGGCAGGACGCTCCCCAGGAATTTTACCCGGGACGTCATCATGAAAGCTCCCTCCGGGGATATCATGAACTCTTTGACCAGAAGCGTTCTGACTCTGGCCTCTTACGATAAGAACTGCAGCGACAACAGCGTGGAAAACGTGCTGCGCCAAAGCCTGGAGCTCATCAGCATCTTCCCCATGCTGGCGGTTTACGCGTACCACGCCTATAATCATTACAGCAACGACGACAGCATGTACATACACCGGCCCCAGAAAAAGCTCTCCACGGCGGAAAACCTTCTGATGATGCTGCGGCCGGATCAGAAATATACGGAGCTGGAGGCAAAGGTCCTAGATATCGCCCTGGTCCTTCACATGGAGCACGGCGGCGGAAACAACTCTACGTTTACCACCAGGGTCGTGACTTCCTCCGGGTCGGACACCTATTCCGTGGTGGCGGCGGCCCTCTCCTCCTTAAAGGGGCCCAAGCACGGCGGCGCGAATATCAAGGTTGTAGAGATGATGCGGGATATCAAGAAGCATGTCTCCGACTGGACGGACGAGACGGAGGTCCGGGCGTACCTTCAGAAGATCCTGAATAAGGAGGCCTTTGATAAGAAGGGTCTGATCTATGGCATGGGCCATGCGGTGTACTCCCTCTCGGATCCCAGGGCCCAGGTGTTCAAGGGGTTTGTGGAGCAGCTTGCCCAGGCGAAGCACCGGGAGAAGGATTTCGCCCTGTATTCCATGATCGAGCGCCTTGCGCCGGAAGTGATCAGCCAGAAAGCCAGAATTTATAAGGGCGTCAGCGCCAATGTGGATTTTTACAGCGGATTTGTATATAGTATGTTGGAGATCCCTCTGGAGATGTACACGCCCATCTTTGCCATCGCCAGGATCGTGGGCTGGAGCGCGCACCGCATCGAAGAGCTGATCAATATGGATAAGATCATCCGCCCTGCCTATCTCAGCGTGATGCAGGAGCGGGAGTATGTTCCGCTGGAGGAACGCGGGAAAGAGTAAACGATTATGACGGGTACGATCTTGACCTATCTGAAGGAACACGGCAGGACATCCCTGAAGGAGATGCCGTTTAATGATGTGGACTCCCTGATCCTCTGCCAGCTCTCTTATCTGAAGTTCGACGGCATGGTCCCGGACGTGAACCTGGGGCGCGGTTTTACGGAACTGAGGGCGCTGGCAAAGGCTCCCGGCAGGGAAGGACTGTTCGCAGACGAGAGATATGCGAAGGTGAACCGGGAGCTGTTTCAGGGCATGCTGGAGAGCGAACGGTTCGGAAAGCTCCGCCTGACGGATTATGTCAATTTCGTGGAAAAGGAGCGGGAGACCCAGTTCTCCGCGGTGACTTTTCTCTTGGAAGATGGGACGGTCTACATCGCCTTTCGGGGGACGGACGAGAGCATTGTCGGCTGGAAAGAAGACTTTAATATGTCTTATTTAAGTCCGGTGCCGGCCCAGAAGAGCAGCATCCGCTACCTGAATATGGCGGCGCAGCACTTTTCGGGGAAATTTTATGTGGGAGGGCACTCCAAGGGCGGGAATCTGGCGGTGTACAGCGCCATGAACTGTCTGCCCGAGGTGCAGGGCAGGATCGAAAAGATCTACAGCATGGACGGGCCGGGGTTCCGGCCGGAGCTCCTGAAAAAATGCGACTATGAGAAGATCGCGGACCGGGTGGTGAAGATCCTGCCCCACTCCTCCCTGGTGGGGATGCTCTTTGAACAGGACATTCGATACCGGGTAGTGGAGAGCCGGAGCGTGGGCCTTTTCCAGCACGATCCCTACTCCTGGATCGTGAGAGGGGATCACTTTGTGGAGGCGAAGGACCTCTACGAGGGAAGGAAATTCATGGACAGCGCCATCAACGAGTGGATCCTGTCCCTGGACAGGGAGCATCTGGAAACCTTTGTGGAGGCCCTGTTTACGGTGCTGGGCGCACCCGAGGCGGACAACCTGGTGGATATGAGCGCGGACAAGAGAAAGAGCCTTCTGAGCATGGCGGCGGCCATGAAGGATCTGGATCCCCAGACTTCCCATATGATCGGGGAGACCATGAAGGCGCTGTTTGAGATCGCGGGCAATAAGGTGCTGCAGGAGATCAATGATAAGATAAAGAGAATTGGTGAGGGCAGATCTGCCCAGGGAGATGTGAAGTGAAGACTCTGTCAAAAAAGAAGAGACGGTCCTTTCAGCCGGATGTGCAGCATGTGGCTTTGTTTTTGTCCTTTTTTACGCCCTTTACCATCATGCTTGCCATCTTTGTCGGAAATTCCATCTATCCCTTCGGGGACCGGAGTTTTCTGTTTTCGGATATGTACCATCAGTACATGCCGTTCTTTCAGGAATTTTTAACCCGGATCAAGGCCGGGGACGGGATCAATTACACCTGGAACGTGGGGATGGGCTCCAATTACCTGGCCCTCTACGTCTACTACACGGCGAGTCCCCTGCACTGGCTGGCGTTCCTCGTGCCGGAGCGGTTCCTGATGGAATTTATGAGCTACCTGGTGATCGTAAAGCTGGGGCTGGCGGGACTGACCTCCTATCTCTATCTCAGGACCCGGGGAGAGGGAGTCGATTCCCTCCGGCGGTGTGTTCCGGCGGTGCTGTTTTCCGTCTTTTACGCCCTGAGCGGTTTCCTCGCGGCCTATAACTGGAATATCATGTGGCTGGATCCGGTGATCCTGCTTCCCCTGATCCTGATGGGGCTGGAAAAGCTGGTCCGGCAGGGAAAGATGGGGATGTACTGCGTCGCTCTGGGGCTGTGCATCCTGACGAATTTTTACATTTCCATCATGATCTGTATTTTTCTGGTCCTGTATTTTGTCTTTCTGTTCTTCACGGAAAAACCGGGGGTGAAAGGGGTACTGCGCTTTGCGGGGGCTTCCCTTCTGGCGGGGGGACTGGCGGCAGTCTTTCTCGTCCCGGAGGTCTGCGCGCTGCTTGCCACGGACTTCGGAGACATGGATTTTCCAGAGCAGTGGAAGTCCTATTTTTCGATTCTGGACGTCCTCTCCAGGCACTGCATGGGGATCTCCACGGAGCGGGGGCTGGACCACTGGCCCAATATCTACTGCGGAAGCATGGTCTTCTTTCTGGTTCCGCTGTATGCCCAGAATGAGGGGATCCCGGCGAAGCGCAGGCTGGGTTTCCTGGCGCTGGCGGGGATCTTTCTGATCAGCTTTGCCACGAACGGCCTGGATTTCATCTGGCACGGGCTGAACTACCCGGATTCCCTTCCGGGAAGACAGTCTTTCATCTATATTCTGCTGGTTCTGGTCATGTGCTATGAATGTGTCGTAAATATCAACAGGATCCCGCCGGCAGCCATCGTCAGGTCCGTGCTGTGGGCGGCACTGGCCCTTCTTTTGATCGAAAAGTTTGTGGAGATTGATGATTTCCAGACCTGGACCTGGCTTTTGAACCTGCTCTTTGTAGTCCTGTATGCCTCCTTGCTTTATCTCTACCGGACAAAGAGCGGCTGGAAGATCTATGCGGCGATCGGGACCCTGGCGTTTGTGGCTGTGCTGGCGGAAACTGCCGCCAATATGGCAATGACCAGCGTGGGGACCACCAGCCGGACGGACTACCTGGCGGACCTGAAAGATTATGAAGCGCTGTATTCCCGAAACGAGGAGAAGACAGAGGGTTTTGAACGCTATGAGAAGTTCACGAGAAAGACGAAGAACGACGGCACCCTGGCAGGATTTCCCTCGGCGTCCGTATTTTCCTCTACGCTGAATTCCAGCGTGATGGACTTTTATAAAAAACTGGGGATGCTGCACAGCAAGGTGTATTACGGCTATGACGGAGCCACAGCCTTTTCCTCCGCCCTCTTGAATGTAGGGTATCTCTTCGGGGAGTCGGAAGAATATGAGAACGAACTGTTTCACTTGATCGACACCCAGGGGAAGATTTCCCTCTACGAGGCGGTTTACAGTCTGCCCTTCGGCTATGTGGCGCCCATAGGCTATGATCTCCCGGAGAAGATGGAGGACAAGACCGTCCTGATCCAGAATAAGCTGGTGCAACAGCTCGGAGTGCAGGGGACCCTGCTGAAACAGATCAAGGCCAAGGATTCCGGCGATGACGTCCTGTTCACCCCTCAGGAGGGCGGCATTTATTACGGCTGCGTGACGAACACCGGTACAAAGAAGGTAGACGCCATCGGCGGGACGCCGGAGGAACAAAAGTTTAAGGATCTGAAAAAGGGCTGCATCCTGTACCTGGGATATCTGGAAAAGGATCAGACCATTACGCTGACAAACGGCGACGACAGCGACAGCAGCCAGAACATCTCCGTTTACATCTATAAGCTGGACACGGAAGTCTTGAAGGAGGCTCTGGAAATTCTTGGAAAGACGCACATGACGGAGGTGAGCGTGGAGAACACCCATATCTCCGGGAAACTCTCACTGGAGGAAGCAGGGAGGCTGATCCTCTCCGTGCCTTACGAGAAGGGCTGGAGCGTCCTTGTCAACGGGGAGGAGCGGGAGCCCCAGACTTTTGGGGACGCTTTTCTGGCATTGGACCTTCAGCCGGGGGAGTATGAGATCGAGCTGCAGTACGTTCCCCAGGGAAAATATGCGGGAATCTATATTTCCATCGTAAGCCTTCTGATCTTTGTGGACGCGGCGCTGATCCTAAGGCGCAGGGCAAAAAAACGGGAGGATTTCGGAAAAGACGGCGGATCTGACGAGTAAGACGGAGGGATTCGCTGTCTGTGGGGAGGAATTCTCATGGCGGCACGTGTATCATTGAGACAGAAAAATACACAAGGAGGTACGGACGATGGATCAGATTCAGATCGGAAAGTTTATTTCCGCGCTTCGCCGCCAGGAAGGGCTTACGCAGGAGGAACTGGGAGAAAGGCTGGGGGTGACGAACAAAACGGTCTCCCGCTGGGAGAACGGCAATTATATGCCGGATATTGAGATGATGCAGCTTCTCTCAAAGGAATTGCATGTCAGCATTAACGAGTTGCTCGCGGGGGAGAGGATCCCGGACGAGGAATTTCGCCGGAAAGCGGACGAAAACATTCTTTCCATGGCAAAGAGTAGCGCGTTTTCTTTTGAGGAGCGGAAAAGGTATTTCAAAAGGAAGTGGCGTCGGGAACACTGGTTGTTTCTCGGCGTTTTATTGCTGATCTTCGTGCTGGCCCTCACGCTGCCCTATGCGATAGAAAGGCCCTGGCTTGCGGGGCTGGCACCGCTGATCGGGATTCTGGAATATCTCTTTCAGAACAATCGGATGATGATATATGTGGAAAGCAATCTCTATGATTGACTGCAAAGAAAGGGCGGGCATTCCCCTGCTGCAATTCAGCGCCCGCCATTCGCAAAGCCGCGCCTGCGGCGCTTACCGCTGCTTGCGCAGCTGTCTTTGCTCATAGAGCGGCGTTCCCTCAGCCGCCGGGTTTCGGGCAAAATTCGTGCAAGCACGATTTTGCCAAAAATCCGGCGGCTGGCTGAATTGTTGAGAATTATTTGAGAATTTCATGATAGAGTTATCCCATGAATGGAATCCTATTACAGTGCAGGTATCGGGAAGGGGTCTGTCATGGCATATCACATTTTGATCATTGATGATGAGGCGGAGGTCGTGGCGATGCTCCGGAGTTTCCTGACAAGGAACAATTATCAGGTGAGCTTCGCGCTGGAGGGCGCAGAGGCCGTCCGCAAGGCAAAGGAACAGCCGGATCTGATCCTGCTGGACATCAATATGCCGCAGATGGACGGCATCGAGATCTGCAGGGAGATCCGGGAGACGGTTTCCTGCCCCATTTTGTTTCTGACGGCCCGGGACCAGGACGCAGACAAGGTGGAGGGTTTTGAGGCCGGCGGGGACGATTATATCGTAAAGCCCTTTTCCCTGGCGGAGCTGAAAGCCCGCATTGAAGCTCATCTTCGCAGGGACCGCCGGGACAGGGAGATCCAGAGAAAGGTTTTCGGAGATCTCACCGTCGATTATTCCGCCCGGGAGGTCTATGTGCGCGGCGAGAGCATCCATTTTAACCGCAAGGAATTTGACATCATCAAGCTGTTGTCCCTGAACCGGGGACAGGTCTTCGACCGGGGAAAGATCTACGACCGGGTCTGGGGCCTGGAGGGGGACGGAGACGACACGGTGATTATGGAGCACATCCGCAAGATCCGGTTGAAGCTGGCAAACGCCGGATGCGGGGCCTGTATAGAAACCGTATGGGGGATCGGGTACAAATGGATCGGATAAGAAAAGTCTTTCGCAGGGTTTCGATACCGGCCGCTTTTATCATCTGCGGACTGAGCTGCCTGTTGGCGTCCCTTGGGCTCACAAAGCTGACCATGTGGTTCGCCCGAAAGAACATAGACGAGATCGAGAGCGAATATGAGGTCCGCGTAAATCTGCAGCCCATGGAAGAGGGCACCGTTTGGAGCAGCAATTTTTTGGAAGTGCAGTCAGGCCAGACGCCCCCTAAGATCGTCTATTATTCCCTGGAATCCGGACAGCAGGAAACGCCTGCCCAGGCGCAGATACAGGCGGAAGCCGAGGTCTTAAAGGAGCAGGCGGAATATGAGTTCTACACGGCATACGAGGAAGGCGGGGAACCGGGAACTGCCTTTGTGGTTCCCCGGGAGGTCACTTTGGTCAATGCGGGAACCTTCCGGGAGACGGATCGGAAAAAGTATGATTTTTTTCAAAATCTGGACGGCATCGCCTCCATTTTCTGGTACACGGTCTGTCTCTGCGCCGCCGCGGTGGTCTTTTACCTGTGGAAGATCAGAAAGCCCTTCCACATCCTGAACCGGGCGGTTGAGAAAATAGCGGAGAACGATCTGGATTACCAGGTCGATTATGAGGGCCAGGATGAATTTGGCCGTCTCTGTCATGCCTTCGAGGTCATGCGCAGGGAACTGGTGCGCAACAATCAGAAGATGTGGGATTCCGTGGAGGAGCGGAAACGCCTGAACGCGGCTTTTGCCCATGATCTGCGGACGCCCATCACCGTGCTGCGGGGGAATGTGGACCTGCTGCAGGGGGCGCTTTCGGAGGAGGCGTCCGCGGACAGGGAATTGACGGACTCCGTCCGCGCTATTTCCCAGCAGGTCACAAGGCTGAACGACTTCGTGAACACGATGGGGACCCTGCAGCGCCTGGAAGACTACGAACCCTGTCCGAAACAGACGGAGCCTTCGCAGCTGGAGAAGATGGTGTCGGAGACGGGAATGATGCTGTTCCCGGGCGGGAGGACGGAGATCCGTTCCGAGCTGGGAACAGAGGATCTTTACCTGGACAGGGAGGCGTTTGCCCAGATCTGTGAAAACCTTCTCTCCAACGCCGCCCGCTATGCCCGGGAAAAGATCACAGTTACCTTAAGCCGGAAAGAGGAAAAACTGATCCTGTGCGTGGAGGACGACGGCCCCGGCTTTACGGAAAAGGACCTGGCCAACGGGGCGCTGGCCTATTACCGGGGAGAGAAAACCTGCTCCGGAGGCGTCGTTCATTTTGGACTGGGGCTGTATATATGCAGTCTCTTGGCGGAAAAACTGGGCGGGGACATCAGCCTGAGCAACGGGCCCGGGGCCAGGGTAATTGTGACGGCGGCAGCAGTTCCTCCCCAGGTTTCCTAAGGGAGACGGCCTGCGTCCTGCCGAGGTTTCCTGAGAGATGCGGCAAGTTTCCCGCCGGGCGGAGAGGGGGTGTGCCGGGAGAAGGATGTGTCCTGTCGGGTGGAGAGGGGTGTGTGCCGGGAGGAGGATGTGTCCTGCCGGACGGAGGGAGTGTGTGCCGGACCGGGACGACTTTTTCCTGAAAAAACCGCCGTGTTTGAGAAAATATTGAGATTCTGATAGTAAGATTCGGGTATAGGGCGTGTTGCCCTGGACCCGAATCTTATTTTATGGAGGTTTTTTGGAATGAAAAAATGTGGAAAACTGTGCATCGCCCTGGCGGCGGCCGTTTTTTTGGCCGTGGGCTGCGGAAAAACGGATCCCGGAGGCGCTTCCGGAAAGGGGGAATGGGGGTATCAGCCGGAATTTATCGACATGGAGGAAGAAAAGATCGCGGCGGAGGATCTGCGGCTTTCAGGGGATACGATCTATTATTTTACCCCGGGGGAAGAGGCTTCGGAGGGCGTGTACGCGCCGGATCTGAACCGGTATTCCCTAAAGGACAGGGAGCGGACGGTCGTCTCCTTGGACTGGCAGACAGGGACAGACGATGTGGAAGGCCAGATCCTCAGCCGGGATGTCAGCCTGTTTGATATGGGGACGGGGGGCAATATCATTTGTATCGCCCGGGAGGAACGAAAGGTCCGGGATCCCGGGGAAGAGTCCGAAACCAGGTACTTTTTTTATGGATTCGACGAAACAGGCGGGCAGATCTTCGCCCAGGATATCTCGGAATGGCTGGATGGGATCGCTCCCGTTCTGCTGGCCGGGGAGGATGGATCTTACCTTGCCAGCGGGTCCTGTGTGCGCCGCTTTGACGAGACGGGGAAAATGCAGGGAAGCATATCCGTGGGAAGCGGTGAGAGCCGGATCACAGGCCTGGGATACGGCGGCGACGGCAGGCTGTACGCGGCCTATCAGACGATTGAGGGCGGGGGCTCTCTCGAAGGCTTTGTGATCCTCTCAGGGGATACGGAGGCATGTGCGCTGGCAAAACTGGATTTTGACGCGGGGACGGCGGAGGACGTTCGGGCGGATTTTGCCTACGGCACCCAGGGCTTCTTTCCCGGAGTGGAAGAAGATCTTCTGGTCTATGACAGCCGCGCCGTCTATGAGTACGACGTGGAGACAGGCGAGAGCCGGAAGCTTTTTGACTGGCTTGGCTGCGACGTAAACGGCAGTTACGCGAAGGTGCTGGGGACGCTGGAGGACGGCAGCGTGGCCGCGGTTTACACCGACGGAGGCGCTGGGGCATATTCTGCTGTCTCTGTGGCAGTCGGCAGCACGACCTCGTTTTACACGGACGGAAGCCTGGGCCAGGGCAATGCCGGACTGGTATTGCTGAAGAAGACCCGGATCGACCCGGAGCAGGCGAAGAAAACGCTGGTTGTGGCGGTTCTCTCCGACGACAATTTCCTCCGGGACGCGGCGGTGGCGTTCAACAGGAGCAGCTCCGAATACCGGGTTGAGATCCGGCAGTACTATGACGGCTCGGGCGATGGGACCTACGAGGACGCTCTTGTGAACCTGAACAACGCCATCGCGTCGGACAACTGTCCGGACATCATCAGTCTGACCGGCCTGGACGCAGAGACGCTTGCGGAGAAAGGGGTCTTTGAGGATCTGAATCCCTATCTGGAACAGAGCGGCGCGCTGAGCCGGGAGGATATTCTGGAGAGCGTGTTGAACGCTTATACTTTTGAGGATGGACTGATAGCAATTCCGCGCCGCTTTATGGTCCAGACGGCGGTGGGAAACGCCGGGGAACTGGATGCGGCCGGGGCCTGGACTGCAGAGCAGGTGATCGCCTATGCGGAGGCTCATCCCAGCGCGGAATTGTTTGACCAGGGAACGAAGGACTCCGTGCTGGATTATTTGATGCGGTGCAGCCAGGAGACCTTTATCGACTGGGAGACGGGGAAATGCCGCTTCGACTCGGAATTGTTCCAAAAACTGCTTTCCTTTGTCAACCGTTATCCCGACGAGGCAGACCAGGGTGCCGCCCTTTCCTCGGAGTGGGACAGACTGGCCGACGGCGGACTGCTTCTGTCAAAAGAGGTTCTGTCGGATTTTAATTCCGTTCAGGTCTATATGGAGATGTTTCAAAAGAAGGTCAGATATATCGGCTATCCCACCGCGGATGGGAGCGGCGGGCATATCATCGTCAATGCGGATCAGACCTACGGCATTTCCTCCCGGTCGGATAAAAAAGAAGGCGCGTGGCAATTTCTGGAAAACATCCTGACCAGGGAGACGGACAGCCGGTTCCAGACAGGGTTCCCCAGCAGCAGGAGCAGGCTACGGCTGGAAGCGAAAAAAGCGCTGAATTCCGGCTATGAACTGGATGAGGAGGGGAACCCGCTCCTGGACGAGAATGGGGAGCCTATTGCCGCCAACCTCGGTTTTAGCATGATGTATTACGACATGAGCTCCAACCGGACGTATACCTACCGTCCGCCTGTGCAAGATGAGATCGACATTGTCCTGGAGGTGTTGGATCAGGTGCGGCTGGCGCCGGAAGAAAACAACGAGATCATGAATATCATCCGGGAAGAGTCCGCCGCTTTCTTTGCCGGGCAGAAGACGGTGGAAGAAGCAGCGGCAGGCATCCAGAACCGCGTTGGATTATATGTGAGTGAGAACAGATAGGCGAGAACGGGAATCGTGCAGCCGATTATGGTGAGATCCCTATTTATCAGAAATAACTTATGAAAAAGAGCTCTGGAAACGGGGCTCTTTTTCATGAGAAAAGAAGAGCGTTTGTTATAATGAAATTTAAGAAATATGACGATATAAATTTATATTGGGTCTTTCCCTGTAAAAAGCTTCAGCAGGAGGTTCAAGACCTTTTTATGGGACAGGCAAAGTTGTAGGTTTATGGTGTAAGGGAGACCAGGCATATAATAAAGTGAGGTATCGAATATGGATTCACGAAAATCAAATATTAGCAATATCGGCGTAGGGAGACAACTATGTGCGAATGAAGCTACCACGGCTATTTATAAGAAGTATGAGTCCTATTTTAAAGTTGATTATGAAGATGAATGGCTGAAAATTTATACTATTATAAGAGAACCCTCTCCTGAACTTATAGCTGAACTCAAAGCCTATGATGAAAAGATCGCGGAAAAGAATCGGAGAGTGAAGGAGTACATAGATACGATTGCAAAGGATGTATTTGATAATCTCGATGATGAGGCAAAAGAGTACATATTTGATCATCCCAATTCGACAGCACATCATTTTGGAATGGGGATGGGCATTAGAAATCAATATGGCCTGTGGAAAGAACAGCCTTCTTTCTTAAAAGGCGTACATCCGGATGATCTTTCCGCCGAGATTGTGGAAAGGGTTGCTTCGTATATAATACCCAACTATGACTTTGATAGTCTATATTATAGGTTTTTGTATGATGATTTTGTCTTTAATCATCTGCGCAGGCTTTTTCATGCATTTTATGGATATTATCCTGACGAGATCATTGAAAAGTATGAAAATGAGCCGGATAGTGATTTTAACGCAGCTGAACGCGCTTGTGATGAAGTTAGGAATGCCGTAATAAATAAGGATCGTTTTGAAACTATGTGTAAAGAATACGGTATCAGCGATCAAAATAGAGATGAACTGATACGCTATGTTGATCAGTATAACAAAAAGAGCTGGGATGTGATTCCATATGACATCGGGCTTTTGGGAAGCAGCAGTCTTGACGATGATTTGAGACAACGGTGCTTAAGATTACTACAAGCAGTCCTGGATCAACATTCGCAGCATGCGGAAGATCTGCCGGTATTTTTGGCTGCTCAACAAGATGCCATGCTCATTATGGAAAGCAAACGGAGAAAGCGTAAAAGAAAAAAGACTCAACGCTGACGATGAGGTTATCCGTAAGTCACTCATTGAGAATGGAGAAGCGATTCAACAAAGGGTATTTCAAGATCAGCGGGAGGTGAAGGGAGACGTGGAGCAGATCGTCATCCATGTGGATATGGACGCTTTTTTTGCCTCCGTGGAGATCCGGGACAATCCCGCCCTGCGCGGGAAACCGCTGATCATCGGTTCCCTTCCGGGAGAACGGGGAGTGGTTGCAACATGCAGCTATGAGGCGAGAAAGTATGGCGTCCACTCCGCAATGAATATCAAAGAAGCCTATCGGCGATGCCCCCAGGGCATTTATATGCACCCGAATATCGACAAGTACAAAGCGGTATCCGGACAGCTTCACGAGATTTGGAACGCCTATGCCTCCGCTGCGGAAACAGTCGCTCTGGACGAAGCCTATCTCGACGTTACCCAGCAGGCGCGGGATCTGGAGGGAGCGCGCCGTATCGCCATGACCATCAAGCAGCGCACCAGGGACGAGATCGGGCTTACCTGCTCCGTAGGCGTCGCCTATTCAAAAACGGCGGCAAAGACGGCGAGCGAGGAGAAGAAACCAGACGGATACTTTGAGATCCCCACGCCGAAGGATTTTGTGGATCTGATGATCGACCGCGATGTGCGCTCGCTTTACACGGTGGGGGAAATGACGGCGGAAAAATTGTATGCGTGGGGGATCCGTACTGTCCGCGATATCCAGGAAAAGCAGGATACTGTGATCCGGCTTCTCGGGAAACAGGGGCAGTGGATCACGAAACTGGCCTTTGGGATCGATGAACGGAAGGTCACGCCGTATCGCCCGCAGGATGCGAAATCCATCGGTCGTGAGGTCACGTTTCAGGAGGACGTGGATAATTTTGGTCTTTTGAAAGATGTGTTGGTCCTGCTCTCGCTGTGCGTGGAGCGCAGGGCGAAGCGGTACGGCCTGTATGGGAACGGTGTGACGTTAAAGCTGACCTATTATGACATGAAAAGTATCACCCGCTCCCGGATCACTTCCCCCTGTGACTGTGCCGCTGTGATCTGGCAGGAGGCCGTGAAACTGTTGGATCATGTGGAAAAGCGCCCCGTCCGTCTGGTCGGCGTGAGCATCTATAATCTGTCCGGCGAGGAAGGACGGCAGATCACTCTGGAGGATTATTTTACGGATGCGCGGCAGCGCCGGGACGAGGAAGTGAAGCGGATGCTGGAGGCCCTGCAGGACCGGTACCGTCTGGATTTTGCCGGACATCTGGATCAGATCTATCAAATGGACACGCTCCACAAGACGGTGGAATACATGAGGAAACATATCTGACGGAGAGAAATATGCCTAAGTGAGACGCTGAGATAAGCCGATATACGGACGCGCGTATCGAGAATGGCGGTGCGATGAAGTCAGAGAGGAAGATATCCTGATGGGGCTTTTGAAAATACGGGGCATGTTGTTTTGCCTGCGGCAGAAGGCATGTTGAACCGCGGAAACTCAAAAAGCTTAAAATGGGCTTGACAATTTTTCGGGGGGGTATAATGAAAGTGATATGGTTTGTGTAAATTGCATTTAAATTTATGAAGTGCTTTTTATTTAGCCCTGATGAACGAGCTAAGGATGTTCGTTTGTAACTCATATCACTGAGAGCGAGGAGGAGAGAGTACTATGGATATTGAATTGACGAAAAAAGCCGCAGAAGAAGGTGACGCTGATGCTTGTATAGAGGTAGGTAAGTGGATATATGAGCAGAAGCAAAATGCCCAAGGGATGCGGGAGGCAAATAAATGGTATGAGATGGCTGCGAATCTTGGACATCCTCAAGGCTATCGCATGGTGATTCTTGGGAAAAAGGTTTTCGCGCATGCTACAACTCAAATGGCTGCATATCAGGAGGCCGGAGAGGCTTGGAATGAGATTGCAGACTGGGCTGATAAAATGCGAAAGCTTATCAATTGCAGCGATGATGACATTGCTTTTGCTGAAGATGAATTTTTTGATGCTTGTTATCATGTCGGTGTCTGCATGGTATGTGCAGATCAAGCAGATAGTGCTTATAATATGTTTAAGAATGTTGATAATGTTAAAGTCAATGTATTAAAGGGAGCCGCAATTAAAATCAATTCGGGGGAAGATTTAATAAATTCATATCAGTTATTAAGCGGGCTCGAAGATTTAGAATACATTTCAATGATTGGAGATAAAGCGGAAGAGATAGTTGCGGCGCTTGGAGCTTTGAGGATTTCTGCATATTATCGCTTGATCAAAAATGACTCTGATCAAGCATTCTCATCCTTGGATAAGGTTGCTAATGCTTTGGACGATGGAACGGGTAAAAATATTATAGTTGATGAAATGCAACATTATAAGAAAGGACTGTTCGGAGGATATAAGTATTCCGGCTAAGGTGAAAGTATGGGATTTTTAATTTTGGTAATTGTCATTGTTGTAATCGCTGTTATTGTATCGAAGGGAAAAGGAAATGTCATTAGCAATAATACTCTGGTGCTTAACGATGTGAATGCAGACCCTTCATTGAAGAAGCAATCGATAGAGTGGAAAGATGGGGAAATATTTGTACATACTAAATATTTAAAGACAAATGAGGAACATACTACTAAACTTAATGGAACCTACAAAATAGAGGGAGATCAATTGGTGGTATACGCCAATTCAAATTTTTTGGGTTCGCAGGGCGTTGACGTAAAGATAGGCTGGGTTGATTCTGATAATAGAATATATCTTTCCAACAAGGAACTTGTTCCATACCACAATAGTTATCTTAAGGAATTTTTGGATGAAGAAAGAGTTCAAGTGGGTTATAGCGAAGATTTTTATGCTAAACAGCTAGAACAAAAACAAACCAAGATAAATGAACAGGCAGTCGCATTTGTTGATTCAAATAATCATACGATTAAAGCGGAAAATGGTGCTGTAATTGCAAAATACAATGGAAGCCCCTTGGAAGCTGGTGGAGCGGTGATAGCGCTGTTTTTTGAAGGCTGGACACCGTTAGACCGCGATTACAAGGACTTTTGCCGGTTTTGGATTAGTGAGTTCTGCCGGTAAAATTCAAGAATAAAAAAGAGATAGTATGATTTGAGTTCAAAATAATGGAATGGCTGATCACAAACGAAGATGATCATGAGTGAAAAGTATAAGCAATATTGCGATATGCATTCGTTGCAGTATACAATGCGATGAACACTCCATACAAGAATGGGAGGTAATTAAGATGGCAAGATGTCCCTACTTAGATTATGAAAGTAACAGTTATTTTGGAAACAGCAGTGATAAGTATATCTGCAAACTAACTGGACAGATGATGGATGTTGATGATACCAAAGTGAAGTACACTTGCAAAGCAGATTCTGGCGATGAGTATGTGGATTGCCAGGTGTACAGACGGAGATGATGACAATCAGTGGATTATGTTATAAAGGATGTTGAACTATCTCTTCTAGGAGGCTATCATACTACATTGATGATGGTACGATAACTGAGCTCTAAAAATGAAATGGGTTTTGAATAGGGCTATCTGCTTTTGCAGATAGCCCTGACTGTAGGCAAAGAACCTCTGTCAGATCCCTGTCTCATCTTCACTTTCATCTTTGCCAGCTTCTTCAGGTTCGCTTTTCCTATATAGATACTGGATGAATGGAATCTTGATCCGTCTCACTGGGTCCATGCTGGGGCCGGCCGTTATCGGGACTGTGTTCATCCTCTAAGCTCATAATTGAATTTGGGGTCGAAGACTTTGTTGATGATCCGTAAAAGAGGGTTCTGTTCCTCTGTGTTTTGTATACAGTCTGAGCAGGACTTGTAAGACTTGCAAGGTTTTTTGAAATATAATACCGTCAAACGCCCGAAAGAGGAAGGGATTTTTCTGATTGGTGTTGTAATCCTGTGGTCATGTGTGTTATAATTGGAAAATGTAAGGGCTTACATGTAAGGCCCGGACAATCAGCACACATTTATGACAGAACCGATGGGTTCAGGAAAGGAACAGGATCATGGAAGCAGTTTTGGAACAGATCAGCAAGATCGGCATCGTACCGGTGGTAAAGATTGACAGGGCGGAGGACGCGCTTCCCCTGGCGAAAGCGCTCTGCGCGGGCGGACTGCCCTGTGCGGAGGTTACCTTCCGCACGGACGCGGCGGCGGAGGCGATCCGGATCATGACGGAGAATTTCCCGAATATGTGCGTGGGCGCGGGAACCGTCCTGAACGCGGAGCAGGTGGACGCGGCTGTGGCGGCGGGGGCCAGATTCATCGTCAGCCCCGGCTTAAATCCCAGGACCGTGAGATATTGTCAGGAGAAGGGCGTTCCCATTACTCCCGGGACTTCCAGCCCCAGCGACATCGAGCAGGCCATCGAACTGGGCCTGGAAGTGGTGAAGTTCTTCCCCGCGGAGCAGTCCGGGGGCCTCGCAAAGATCAAGGCCATGGCGGCTCCCTATGTGAACATGAAGTTTATGCCCACGGGCGGCATCAACGCGAAAAACCTGACCTCCTACCTGGATTTCAATAAGATCATAGCCTGCGGCGGCTCCTGGATGGTTCCCGGCGACCTCATCAATGCGGGAGAGTGGGATAAGATCGAACAGCTCACCCGCGAGGCGGTGCAGACCATGCTGGGCTTCGAGCTGGCCCATGTGGGCGTAAACGCGGCGAATGAGGAGGAAGCGATGAAGGCGGCGAACCGCTTCGGTTTCCTGTTCGGCATGCCTGTAAAGGTTGGCAACAGTTCCATCTTCGCGGGGACGGCAGTGGAAGTCATGAAGACGCCCTTTAAGGGAGCCAACGGGCATATCGCTGTCCGGACAAACTACATCGAGAGAGCGGTGAATTATATGTCCTCCGTCCTCGGCGTCGAATTCGAGGAGCCCAAGCGGGATGAGAAGGGCAAGTACAAGGCCATCTACTTAAAGGAACAGGTCGGGGGCTTCGCCATCCATCTGGTTCAGAAGTAAGGAACTCCGGGGCAGAAAAGTCTGTGAAACGAAGCGGATGAAGAGCGCCTGATACGACTGAAACGGCGGCGGAACAGGCCGCGGCAGGATGGAGGCGTTAATAGAATTGAGGGAAAAGAAATCTTCATAGGTGTTGGAGAACAATACGCTGTCCGCGGAAGTGTTAAAAAACTGCGGGAAATGAGACTGCGGGAGATGAGCCGTGGGAAACGAAATCGCGGAAAATGAAACTGCGGGAGTTGGAGCCGCGGGAAATGAGCCGCGGGAAACGAAACTGCGGAAAATGAAATGGTAGAAAATGAAACTGCGGAAGGCAGTCTGTGAGAAAATCAGAAGAAAGAGGAGGATCTAAAAATGGCAAAGGTAATCACGATGGGCGAGATCATGCTGAGGCTGTCCACCCCGAATTTTGAGAAATTTATTCAGGCAGATGAATTTGATATCAATTACGGCGGCGGGGAGGCCAATGTGGCGGTATCCCTGGCAAACTACGGCCACGACGCGGAGTTTGTCACCGCTGTTCCGGACAACGAGATCGGCGAGTGCGCGGTGGCGGCGCTGAGAAAGTACAATGTGGGGACTCAGCATATCGCAAGATGCGGCGAGAGGTTGGGAATCTATTTCCTGGAGAGCGGCTCTTCCATGAGACCCTCCAAGGTGCTTTATGACAGGGCCCATTCCTCCATCTCTACCGCTACGGAGGCGGACTTTAACTTCGACGAGATCTTTCAGGGCGCGGACTGGTTCCACTTTACCGGTATCACCCCCGCGATCTCCGATTCCGCCGCGGAGCTCACCGAGAAGGCCCTGATCGCGGCGAAGAAGCATGGCGTCAAGGTTTCCGTGGACTTAAATTTCAGAAAGAAACTCTGGAGCTCCGAGAAGGCCCAGAAGGTCATGAAGAACCTGATGAAGTATGTGGATGTCTGCATCGGAAATGAGGAGGACGCGGAGCTGGTGCTGGGCTACAAGCCCGGAAAGACGGATGTGACCAGCGGGGACCTGGAGCTGGCGGGATACAAGTCCATCTTTGAGCAGATGGTGGCGGATTATAATTTTGAGTACTGCATTTCCTCCCTGCGCGTCAGCCACTCCGCTTCCGACAACGGCTGGTCCGCATGTATCTATTCCCGGGACACCAAGGAATTTTATCACTCCAAGGAGTACAGCATCCATCCCATCGTCGATCGTGTGGGCGGCGGAGATTCCTTTGCCGGCGGCGTGATCTGCGGTATGCTGGACGGCAAAGATTTCAAATCCGCGCTGGAGTTCGGCGTTGCCGCTTCCGCCCTGAAGCACACGATCCCCGGGGACTTTAACCTGGTTTCCAGGAAGGAAGTGGAGACCCTTGCGGGAGGGGACGCCTCCGGAAGGGTACAGAGATAACCATCCTCAGACCACGGAAAAAGGATTAACAAAGAAATAACAACAGAAAAAACGAAGCAGTTCAGCTTGCGCCTTTCATCTGAAAAGCCGTGCTATGGCAGTTTTTGCTGCCTGGCGGTTCCCTAGGGGTAGAAAAAAGGCAGCCTGATTGTAGCGTTGCTTGCCTTTCTCCAAAAGAGAAAGAAAGAGCGAAAATAAAAATGCCTATCCTGTCTGAACCACAGGATAGGCGGTGTCCGTAAGGACATTTGCAACCTTGGGAGCATCCACTTTGGAGTGGGTGCTTTCCTTTTATGAGAACACGATATCACACTTTTCGCATACATTCAACAAAAATTTTTGAGCGAACATTTTTAGCATGGGATTTTTACAATGACCTGTGCTCCCTTTGTTTTGTCTGAATTTTTCAATAGAAGCTGGCCGTTATGCTGTCTGATAATGCTACTTGTAATATAAAGTCCCATACCGAAGTGCATATCCGATGTTCGGCTTTTATTTCCCATAAAGAATTGTTCCTGCGCATGATGCAGAGCTTCCAGTGTGAAGCCGCTTCCCTCGTCGGTGATAGATATTAGTAGAAAGCAGTCCTGTTTTTGCACATTGACAGAAACAGTTCCCTTTGGAGGAGAGTAATCTAACGCATTGTCGATCACGTTCATAATTGCCCGCACCAGTAACAGTCGATCCGCTTTGAGTGTGCCTAAGCATGTTCCTTTTTCCATGTGCAGCCGGATCCCCTTTGTAAGGAATAAAGGATTTGCCTGTGCCTCGATCTGTTCCATCAAATTAGCAATTTCAATTTCCTCCAGATTGAGCTGATACCCGGCTGACGTCCTTGCTATGTCGATCAGTGTCTTAATATAGGCGCCTATCTGTTCTGCACTTTCTGTAATATAACCCGCATATAACTGTTGTTCATCATCAAGCGTTGTTTCACTTAACAAGTCGATATTTCCTTGAATGACAGTCAAAGGCGTTTTCAGATCATGAGCAAGCGCTGCAATCTGCTTCCTTTGTAATTGTTCTGTGCTCCATTGCTTTTCTAATGATGATTTCAGATGATCTTTCATGGAAGAAAAAGAAAGCAGCACATCTTCAAACTCACTGATCCTTGAGTGCCCCACTTCAAAATCAAGATTTTGCTGTGAAATCTGCTTTGTCGCTTCAAAAAGCGGGGAAAGCTGGGCCCGCATATTCTTTGCAAATTTCGCTGTCAATATCGAGCAGACTGTAATACAGTTTATCCCTATAAGGGTATACAGCAGAATTTCCGGTGAGGGAAAGTGATGATAAAGCCAATCGTTTATAAACTGTGTGCCAATGTAATATTGAAGCACCACATATTCCTTTTCACGGTTGACGAGTAAGTATTGTGTGTTAAGGTTCCCGCTTATCTTTCCTGATATGGCATACTCCATAGCCCGGTCTAAATCGCTGCCCTCTAATGATGTATCGATGACATGATAACTTTTATCCAGCAATAAATACTGGCAACCCACTGGAAGCTGTACCTCTGCCAGATTTGGCGTTGCGGAAATGACAGGAACAAGGTTTTTTGTGCTTCGTTCGGAATAGTCGGCGTAAGTGATCAGTCCCGCTTCGGCTCCGACTAGAATCAGGCTGAATGGAATCGCTGCAGAACCAGTCAGTCCGATCAACAGCATACATAAAAATTTCCAAAATAACGCTTTCAGTGAAGTCGTTTTCTTTATTCCCATTTGTACCCGATCCCCCAGACTGTCGCTATCGGCTGAATGCCAAATTTGTTTAATTTTGCCCGGATATTCTTGATATGGGTAGAAATCGTGGAACTATCGCTGTCACCCTCCAGACTGAAGACCGCTTCGTAAATCTGTTCTTTTGAAAATACCTGTCCTTTATTCCCTGCAAGGTATTCACATATCAGGTATTCGCTTTTGGTTAAGGGAACAGGCGTATGATCTACCCGCAGCTCTTTTGCGGATAAATCAATTTTTATCCGATCAAAGGTAAGGGCGGTATGTCGTTCCCGCCGCTCGCGGCGCAAGTGCGCGTTTACCCTTGCCCTTAGTTCTGCAATTCGGAATGGTTTTGTCAGATAATCGTCCGCACCTAAGCCAAGCCCGAATGTAATGTCGTTTTCCATTGTCTTAGCTGTCAGAAAGAGAATAGGACAGTCTACCAGCGGACGAATCTTGTCGCAATAAGAAAATCCGTCTATATCCGGCATCATGATATCCAGTATGATCAGATCATATCTGTTCAGCTTATCAATCGGAACTTGTGCAGCAGACGTATATGCAGTGATGAGGTGTCCGTCTTTTTGCAATCCGTTTTTCACAAGTTCCAAAATAGGACATTCGTCATCAATCACAAGGATTGCCGCCATAGTATCGCCTCCCTTTGCTGTCCATTATTATAACATAATCAGCAAGGGCAGTGAAGTTGTCATTGCCGCCTTGCGATGTAGCAGCAGTTGTTTATTTTTACTGCAACCGCTTCTGTTATATCCGTACCGCTGATCTCATAAATGTCCGTGTAAAACCATTGTTCCCGTTCCTGTCCGGCGCTGTCCCCGTTCCAGTCAATTCTGTTCAGATCGTCCTTAGACAAGGGGCGTTTTGTTTCCAGATCAAATGTAATGTTTTCCGCAAGAATATCAATGTAGTTTCCCAATTTATCGTTTGATACGGTATCGGGCGTGATTTGATAAATCTTATCTCCGAAAAGAAGCTGCGTTGCATTTTCGGGATTGATTTCAAATTTTTCACTCTCAAATTTCATCTTGCCTTTAAGGCGAAAGACGGGGTCTGTGCTTTTGATTTTTTCATCCCTAACGGCTTTGTGATGCTCTCCATTTACATCTACGATCAGGAAATCTTCTGTGTCAGGGGCGGCATGCACATTCAAAAAGGGGATAATATAAGCGGCCTCCGGGACTTTATCCGCTAAATCTGACAAAGTCTGAAAGGTGGAAACTTCGATATCTTCCTGATGCAATACTTTTCCTGTTTGGTCTACTGCCGCCAGCTGCCGGATATATCCGATCCATTCACCAAGTTCGGCGTCAGGGACGGTATCTTCTAAAATCGTGTAACCGTTACCCTTATAGGAGAATTGCGTCACATTCTCTATATTCAGATAACATTGCTCTTTATTCCTGGAATATTCTTCGATTTTGTCCTGTAAAGAGCAGCCTGCAAATGAAAAGCATACGACGAAAGCAAACAGCAGCGATAGTATCCTCAGTGATGAAAATTTCCCGGTTCCGTCCGGGCCCGGCAGGTCATGGACAGAATTTTTTTCAATGTTCAGCGAAGCGTTGTCCGCGATTGTCTGTCCGCTGAAAGATTTGCAGAGATTTGTGATTTTCAAAATTGTTTTCATGTTCTTTATTATCCTTTCTTGTGATTATAGGAAAAGGATAACTGTTATTTTTGAAGATTTTATAAAGAAATCTCAGATCTTTAAGAAAAAGAAGTCTGCCCGCTGTATTTTATCCGCGCCTTTGAACAAACGGCGGGGGCTTAAGGCATAAGACGCTCTAGGCCCTTGTTTTTTAGTTAAGATATGAACGAATATGAATGAATTGCCGAAATCGGTTGAAATGTGA
>CANQEV010000010.1 GCA_947595925.1 uncultured Acetatifactor sp.
CTCATCAGCGGTAATGTTCCGTTCCATAAATAGTGTAGCTTCCTATTTCTGCTTCAAATATTTCCAGATACTCTTCCTCTTGTACAGTTCTTTCTTTCACATCACCATCTTCATATAACGTTATTCTATAAGCCATTCCTTTAGAATCGGCAGAAAGGTTCTCTTGATTCCACCAATCATCATTGTCACTATCATCTTGATTCACATTGGAAAAGTCAAAAGCTTCTAAACGCATCTTACTCTCTATTTTTCCGCCCTCATCAATATCGCATACGCAAAACAATTCATAGCCATAAGCATCCTGAGCAAATGCATAATATACTAATTTAGAATCTGCAATAAAATAATATTCCGTATTATCAACCGTATCATATAACAACAATTCACACTTTCTGTCAGGAAAATAAAATATAGCGAGAATGCGTTTACGACCGATTCCCTCCGTATTATTTTCCTGATAAATAATTTCCTTCTTTCCGTCCGCATCAATATCAAGCTGTTCCCATTCTGCATTTTTTTCAGTTCCGGCATAAATAAATTGTAAGCTTTCCTGCTCTTTTTCCTCTATATTGGAAACCGCGCTGAAATCACCACACCGCAGCATATCAAGGGTCTTTCTTCTGTAATTTTCTTCTTTGAATTTTATACTTAGCAGTGACATTACACTTACTAACAAAAGAAGAGCACAGAAACACAAAATCTTTTTTAAAGCACCTCTCATTCCAACTATTGCTCCCTATAAATTAAAATATATGTTTCTCTTCCTGCATTTCATCTAATGATATGAGCTCTTCAAGATCATTGTCTATATAATTTCCTTTACTAAACACGCTTTTCTGAATAAATTCCTTCATGATCGCTTTATCCGAATAGGTAATAGAATAGGCAATCGAGTAATCAATATAAATCCTTTCTGCGGCAAGCACCATATTTAGTTTATCGTTATCCTTAAATATATTTTGTGCTTTATTACTCCACTGTCGATACAAAAATATCTCATTTTTATTTGGTGAAATAAGAATCATTGACCTCATTGATATCCAGCCTCTTTTTCGGTATTAGGGAGCGTCTCGTTCCCCGTCCTTAAGGAAATGATTTCTTCCCCTTCGTCTGTTGTAATATGCATTTTATCCTTATCGATCAGATTATAATCCGTAATGCTGTCAGTGTAGTGAACCCATTTTTTATTTCCCTGCAGGGAAAAGCAGATCATCTCCAATTCAAATACTGCAATCATCTCGCCAGGGGCAACACCCTCTATAAATTCATAGAATAATGAGTTGGCTGTTATCGTTTTATAATTCCCATTGCTGTCAACAATTTTTATTTCTCTGTTAAATCCAATCAACAGGTTGTCTTTCATACACTTGAATTCCGGTTTTAACCCATGCCCTTCCGAAATAATTCCTATTAGAAACTCGCTGTTTTCATGGCTGCAGCATCTGACAATATATAAACCTCCTGTCACTTCACAGTCTTTCCCAAACACGAAATATCTCAACCCGCTGCGCTGCAGATATTCATTCATTTCTGATACACTTTCTATCTTTACTTCTTGTTTTTTCATAACAGTTCTTCTCCATTTTACGATATTATAGCAGTGTTGTTAAGGGCTCTTGCAACAAATCATTATTTTCTATTTCAGTACAGTCCATTCCAATTCCACAGGAGAAGTAGTGTATTGCTCAACAATTTGATGATATTTGTCCTCTGTTATCTCCACATAATCGTCTCCTACTGCTTTCAGATATCCTATGACTTCGCCATTCTCTATTTTCAACTCAATATATGCGCCGGTTTCATAATCCTCTGTATCCGTTTGAAATTGAAGATATTGCATTGGCTGCGACACGCCTCCCCCCGAATAATGGATGATCCCATTCTCATATAATTCAATACGGTTGCCCTCACACTGGCATACTTGTTTTACTTCCTTACCGTTGTAATAATACAACAACATATATCCAAACATAGCTATTCTCCCAGCCTGAACCTTGAACCTGAAATACCTTTTCGTCCTCAGAAGGAACTGCATCCGCATCAGCATAACTGCCCATGATCAGTTCAGGGAAACCATCATTCGTCAAATCAGACAAACTGTAACATATATTTTCTGCGCCTCCCAAATATTCATAGACATCTTTCCAGTCCCCCTGTGTCACTTTTTCCCAATACACGTCTGAATATAAATTTGTACCAACCGGAATTTGCAGGTACTGTTTTAAAACCTCCAGGAAAACCTCTGGAATATCTGAAAGTTCGGACGCTGTCTCTGGAATTGCTGTTTCCGGAATTGCTGTCTCGGCATGTTCTCCCTTTGCCTCGGAAGATTCCGTCGATGTTTCGGCATACTCCGTATTATCTTCCTGCACTTTCGCGGTATGCCCGCTTTCACACCCGCTTATCATAAGAACCAGACAGACAAAAAACAGTGCCGCGACGATGTGTTTTGTCTTATTCATGAATCTTTCGAACTCCTTTCCAAAGGTCGTCTCATCCTTGGTGTTTCCATCATACCATAGTTTCCACACCCTGTCATCACTTCATTCCCGCGGGCAATGAGTCAAACGTCATGCGCCGCACGGACATTTGGCAAATGCTGTGAGGGTCAGATACTCTGCGGCCCTGCTGCGGGATATCTGACCACAGATCAGGCAGGATTTTTTCCTTCGACGTGTCCGAATATCCCTCAAAAGCCCTTGACAAATCCCCAAATTCTTGACATTCTTAAATAGCAGACACACGAGAAGGGAGCAACATCTATGTTTTTGGAACGCTTCTACCCCGACAACGAGGCCGGTTCCATAGATTCCATCGACTTTCAGGGCTTATATCGGTCCGGCATGAGGGCCGTGATCTTTGACATCGACAATACTTTAGTCCCCCACGGCGCGCCCGCGGATCCGCATGCCATAGCCTTTTTTCAGGGTCTCCGCGCCATGGGCTTTAAAACCATGCTGCTTTCCAACAACAAGGAACCCCGGGTAAAGTCCTTCGCCCAGGATGTAGGCTCCCCCTATCTCTTCAGGGCCGGGAAACCCAAAGCCGCTGGCTACCGCCGGGCCATGGAGGAGATGGGAAGTTCTCCCGCCGACACGGTCTTTGTGGGCGACCAGCTCTTTACGGATATCTGGGGCGCAAAGAAAGCCGGTATCGTCACTTATTTAGTAAGACCGATCCATCCCCGGGAGGAAATCCAGATCGTCCTGAAGCGGCGTCTGGAGGCCATCGTACTGTTTTTTTATCACAGGAGCAGGAAGTAAAAGCTGCCCTTTGAGACATCTTCAGGAGGTTATTTCTCATGATCATCGATTTTCACGCGCACACTTTTCCCGACGCCATCTGCGCCAGGGTTATCAATAAGCTGAGCATGGCTTCGGGGACAAAGGCCTTTACCGACGCTTCCATGAAAAGCCTGACTGATTCCATGAAGGCGGCCGGCGTCGATTACAGCGTCAACCTTCCGGTTATGACCAGCCCGGATCAGGTGGAAAAGATCAACGGCTCCATGATACAAAACCGGGAGACCCTTTTCGCCCAGGGTATTATCGCCTTCGGCGGTCTTCACCCGGACTATGAAAATTACAGGGGAGAGATCCGACGTCTGAAAGAGGGCGGCATCCTGGGGATCAAGCTGCACCCGGCCTATCAGAACGTGGACTTAAATGATATCCGCATGATGCGCATTATAGAGGCCGCCTCCCAGGAGGGGCTGACGGTCCTGGTCCACGCCGGCATCGACATCGGCATATATGACCACGATTACGCTTCCGTAAAACAAGTGCTTCAGGTGCTTCGGGAGGTCGCTCCCGCCAAGTTTGTCCTGGCGCACATGGGAGGCTGGGGACGCTGGGACGACGTGGAGCGCGACCTTGCAGGGGCTCCCGTCTATCTGGACACGGCTTTCTCCATCGGCGCCATCACCCCGAACCCGCTGGCGCCCCATCCGCCGATCCGGGAAGAGAATCTTCAGGAGGAACAATTCCTCCGGATCGTCAGGAAGCACGGTTCCCACAGGATCCTGTTCGCCACCGACTTCCCCTGGGAAGATCAGGCCGACTATCTGAACCGGATCCGGAAAATGGAGCTGACAGAGCAGGAAAAAACGGACATTCTGGGCGAGAACGCCCGAAAGCTCCTGGGTCTGTCCTGATGCCGCGCAGTCACCTAAATACCTCCGCCCTTTCTAGGACACTATTCGGGGGCATTAAAAATCCGGGGTCAAAACTCTTTTTGCCGCGGAGGATCGGAACTTCGTGAACACTCACGTTTTCCGTATCTCTCCGGCAAAAAGGGCTTTGGCCCCGGAAACTGTATCCGGCCATCGTCAGCAGTACAGATTTCTCTTATCCACCACTCTGACAGCCTTTCCTTCGCTTCTGGTGATCGTCTTAGGCTCCACGACCTTTACGTTCACGCGGATCCCCAGCATGGACTTTAAGCCGTCCACGATCTTCTTCTCTCTCTCCGGGATGGTCATGGTCGGATTCTCCGCCATCTCCGGGGTCAGTTCCACCTGAACCTCGATGGTATCGTTGTTGCCCACGCGGTCCACCACGATCTGATAGTTGGCCTGATAGCCCTGATTCAGCAGGACTGCCTCGATCTGGGAAGGCCATACGTTGACGCCTTTCACCACCATCATATCATCGCTCCGTCCCATGGGCTTGTGCATACGGATGTGGGTGCGCCCGCAGGAGCACTTCTTTCTGGTCAGATAACACAGATCCCTGGTGCGGTATCTCAGCAGGGGGAACGCCTTCTTCGTGATACAGGTGAACACCAGCTCGCCGACCTCGCCCTCGGGCAGAACCTCCCCGGTCTCCGGATTGATGATCTCAGGGATAAAGTGATCCTCCTGGATGTGCATTCCGGCCTGTTCCTCACATTCAAAGGAGACGCCGGGGCCGGAGATCTCCGTCAATCCATAGATGTCATAAGCCTTGATGCCAAGGGTTTCTTCGATGTTGTGACGCATCTCCTCGGTCCAGGGCTCCGCGCCAAAGATCCCGGCCTTTAATTTGATCTTGTCCTTTAAGCCCCTCTCCACGATCGCCTCGCCCAGGTTTGCGGCGTAGGAGGGCGTACAGCAGAGAATGGTGGAGCCCAGATCGGTCATGAACTGAAGCTGGCGCTCAGTATTTCCGGAGGACATGGGCAGGGTCAGGGAGCCCACCTTATGGGAGCCGCCGTTCAGTCCCGGGCCGCCGGTGAACAGGCCGTAGCCATAGCAGACATGGACTACGTCGTCCTTGGTGCCGCCCGCCGCCACGATTGCTCTGGCGCAGCACTCATCCCAGATATCCAGATCCTCCTGGGTGTAGAAAGCCACCACGCGGCGGCCTGTAGTACCGCTGGTGGACTGGATGCGAACGCAGTCTCTCAGGGGAACCCCCAGGAGTCCGTAAGGGTACTGGTCCCTCAGATCATCCTTGGTGATAAAGGGCAGCTTGTGAAGATCCTCAATGCCCCGAACATCCTCGGGCTTCACACCCAGTTCATCCATCTTTTTGCGGTAAAATTCCACGTTGTCGTACACGAATTTCACCTGCTTCACCAGTCGCTCGCTCTGAAGGGCCTGCAGCTGCTCCAGAGGCATTGTCTCGATCTCGGGCTGATAATAATTTCCCATCTCTTCTCTCCTTTTTTGTTTTTTACAGCGGTTCAGCCGGCCGCCGGTTTTCGCCAAAACCGCGCCATGCCGAAACTGCCTCGCTGCTTCTTTTTAACCTCTTCCCAAGAGGAAAGCTTTCTGATTCAGTTCCAGGAATTTCGCGGGCACACATTCCTGAATGGCCTGCTGCCACTTTTCCAGAGGGATCTCGTCAAAATACCTGGACAGTCTGCCCATCAGCACGATGTTCACCGCCTTCGCGGAACCCGCCTGCTCCGCCAGGCTCAGACAATCCATGGCGTCCACCTTCGCGCCGAGAGCCTCCATCTTTTCCACCAGGTTCTCCGGATACTGCATGGCCCCGGTGATCACCGGCATGGGGTCGATCTCCTGTGTGTTCACCACGATGCGTCCGTCCTCTTTCAGATATTCCAGATACCTTGCGGCCTCCAGCTTTTCAAAGGAGACGATAAAGTCCGCCTGTCCCCTGTCGATGACGGGGGAATACACTTTTTCGCCAAAGCGCACATAGGTCACCACGCTTCCGCCCCTCTGGCTCATCCCATGCACCTCGGAGACCTTTACGTCATAGCCCTCCGACAGGAGCAGGTGTCCCAGGAGCTTGCTGGCCAGAAGGGAACCCTGTCCGCCTACGCCAACGATCATAATATTCTTTGCCATTCGGATCTCCCCCCTTCTATTGACTCTGCAGCGCGCCGAACCTGCAAAGCTGCTTGCAGACGACGCATCCCACGCAGAGCGTCGTGTCGATCACCGCCTTGCCGTCTTTTACGCTGATGGCAGGGCAGCCCAGGCGCATGCAGGACTTACAGCCCACGCACTTCTCGCAGTCCACCTTCAAAGGCTTCTCATGCTTCACATATTTCAGGAGGGCGCAGGGTCTTCTGCTGATGATCACGGAGGGTGCCTTCGCCTCCAGTTCCTCCCTAAGAACCTTGTCGCACTGGTCCAGGTCATAGGGATCCACCACCCGGACCCTCTCAAAGCCCATGGCCCGGCAGAGCGCTTCCAGATCAATCTTGCCCGCAGGATCCCCCTTGATGTTGTATCCGGTGGTGGGATTCTGCTGGTGCCCGGTCATGCCGGTGATGGAGTTGTCCAGGATGATCACCGTGGAATTGCTCTGGTTATAGGCGATATTCGCAAGGCCGGTCATGCCGGAGTGCATGAAGGTGGAGTCGCCGATCACGGCCACCGTCCTGCCCTCGCTCTCCTCTCCCAGCGCCTTGTTAAAGCCGTGGATCGCGCTGATGGACGCGCCCATGCAGAGCGTCATCTCCATGGCGTTTAAGGGAGCCACCGCCCCCAGTGTATAGCACCCGATATCTCCCAGGACGGTACACTTATTCTTTGCCAGAGTATAGAACAGTCCCCTGTGCGGACAGCCCGCACACATGACCGGGGGCCTTCCGGGCAGGGTTTCCTCCAGCTTTCTGGAGGCGGGCAGCTCTACTCCCAGCTTCTCCGCGATGAGATTCTGGGAAAATTCTCCTTCCAGAGGGAGCACGTCCTTTCCTGTAACTTCCAGCCCCAGCTTCCGGCAGTGGGTCTCGATCACGGGATCCAGTTCCTCCACGATCACCAGCTTGTCCACTTTCTCTGCAAAATCCAGGATCAGCTTCTCAGGAAGGGGATGGATCATGCCCAGCTTTAAGATGCAGGCGCTGTCTCCAAAAACTTCTTTCACATACTGATAACTCGTGGAGGAAGTGATGATGCCTATCCTGGGATCCCCCATCTCCACGCGGTTTAAGTCGCTGGTCTCCGCATAGGCCGCCAGTTTCCGGATCCGCTCCTCCACGAAGGGATGACGGCGGATCGCGTTGCCCGGCATCATGACATACTTCGCTATGTTCTTCTCATAATGCCTGGGCTCGGGCAGGATCCTCTCCCGCTCCTCCACCACGCTCTGGGAATGGGCCACGCGGGTACACATTTTTAGGATAACGGGAGTGTCGAACTCCTCGGAGATTTCATAGGCCTTCTTTACAAACTCACAGGCCTCTGCGGAATCCGCGGGCTCCAGCATGGGAACCTTTGCCGCGACGGCGTAATGCCGGGAATCCTGTTCGTTCTGGGAGGAGTGCATGCCCGGGTCGTCTGCGACGCAGATGATCATGCCCGCGTTTACGCCGGTATAGGAACAGGTAAACAGGGGATCCGCCGCCACGTTCAGCCCCACATGCTTCATGCCGCAAAAGCTGCGCTTCCCGGCAAGACTGGCGCCAAAGGCCGCCTCCATCGCCACCTTTTCATTCGGGGCCCACTCACAGTAGATCTCGTCGTACTTTGCCGCTTCCTCCGTGACCTCCGTGCTGGGCGTCCCGGGATAACTGGACACAAAGCTGCAGCCCGCCTCGTAAAGTCCTCTGGCAAAGGCCTGATTTCCTAACATCAATCGCTTCATTCTGACATTCCTTCCCTCTAAAATTCGCACTCAGGATTCCTAAGTCCGCTCATGCGCGTATCCCCCGCGGGACCGGAACCGTCAAAAGTTCCTTTCCGACGCGGAGATTCGTGTTTATTATACCATTTCCGCCTGCGAAAGTAAACAAAATATTACATGACGTCTGAGGGACGCACTTCCGCTTTTGCAGCATTTCAGTTGATGGAATCCGGCTTTTAGATTTAAAATGAAACAGGAAGAAGGGCTTACACAGAAACGCTTCTTCCTGTTTCACAGAGCAGATAACGGGAATCGAACCCGCCTCCTCAGCTTGGGAAGCTGATGTTCTACCAATGAACTATATCTGCATATCTCCTATTATACTGAAAATTTGCAAAAAATCAACCCCAAAAATCATAGTTCAAGCAAAAAGTTCAGCCAGCCGCCGTAGTTCGGGCAAAAATTGTGCTTGCACAAGTTTTTCCAAAACTCGGCGGCTGAGGGGACGCCGCTTCTTCACCCGTTCGCTTTCTCGTAAGTCACCTCCAGGCTCTCCGTATCGACGACGGCAAACTCCTGGGTGCCGATGGGCGTCCCCGTGGAAGTCGTGGAAAACAGGTCCACGGACAGGATCCCGTCCTGGATCTCGGGACATCCCACCGGGGTGTGTCCCACGACCTGCAGGAAACCGGGCAGGGCAAGGGCTCCAAATTCATACTGGGGCCGGAACCAGATCGGGGAATCGTCCCTCCAGAGGCGATACTTTGGAAGACTGTTGATCTGCTCGATGAGCCCGTCAAGTACCTTCGGACTCCCGATGGACAGGCTTCCGCTCTTCGTCCCCACTATTTCCGCCGCAAAGCCCTCCGAAAGGCCGCCGTGGGAAAAGACGGCCCGGCCGATCCTCCTGACAAAGGTGAGCTCCCGGCCGGTATCCGCCAGCGTCTTTTCTAATTTCGCCATCTCCTCGCACACGGTCCGGGAGGCCATCACCGAATAACCTGACTCCCGGTAATTTAACTGATAGCAGAGATCGTGGTTTCCATAGACCCACTGGGACGCCCTGTGCTTCTCCGCAAATTGGATGGCCCGTTCGTAAGTCTCTTCATACGCACCGATCTGGAAGGTCTTCATCCAGTCGTCCGCAATGTCTCCCAGGCACACCGCTGTCTCTATCTTGTCTTTCCGCATGACCCGCTCCGCCTCGTCAAATATCCAGGGCTTTAAATGAACGTCCGGGATCACGATCACTTTCATTTCATTACCTCCCTCAAAATACCGCCTCTCCTATCATCATACAGGCCGTTTGTCTTTTCCTTTGGCCTCTTCCTTTGGCCTTTTCCTTTTGCTTTTTCCTTTGGCCTTTTTGGCCTTTTCCTTTTGCCTCTTTCTCTCGTCCCTTGTCCGACAGGCGTCTAAAAAGGCGCCGGAACATTCTATTTCCAGCGCCTCCTATATCCGTCCCCTGTCCCAGGGCTGCCGGTCAGGGCATTTCGAACCTCGAATCAAACTTTCCCCTCGGGATCAAACCTCAACCCCCGAATCATTCCACGGTCACGCTCTTTGCCAGGTTCCTGGGTTTATCCACGTCCAGCCCTCTCGCCAGACTCACATAGTATCCCATCAATTGAAGGGGAACCACCGCAAGGCTCGCCGCAAACCGCTGGTCGATCTTTGGCACGAACACGCTGAAATCCGCGGTATCCTCAATGCTGTAATTGCCGTAAGTCGTCAGTCCCATCAGATAGGCGCCCCGGCTCTTTACCTCCACCATATTGCTGATCATCTTCTCATAGAGTTCCTTCTGGGTCAGGACGCTGATCACCAGGGTGCCGTCCTCGATCAGGGAGATGGTTCCATGCTTCAGCTCTCCCGCCGCATATGCCTCGCTGTGGATGTAGCTGATCTCCTTCATCTTAAGGCTCCCCTCCAGGCTGATGGCGTAGTCCACGCCCCGGCCCAGGAAGAAGACATCCTTCGCCCCCGCGAACTTGGAGGCAAACCACTGGATCCGCTCCTTGTCCTCCAGGACGTCTTCGATCTTCTCCGGGATGGTCTGGAGCTCCGCGATCAGGCTCCGGCATGTTTCCTCAGTGATCTCTCCCCGTACCTTGGCGAACTGCAGCGCCAGCAGGTACGCCGCGATCAGCTGCGCGCTGTATGCCTTCGTCGTCGCCACGGCGATCTCCGGCCCCGCCAGGGTATAGAACACATTGTCCGCCTCCCTGGCGATGGAGGATCCCACGACGTTGACGATCCCCAGCGTCTTTACGCCCCTTTCCTTCGCCAGACGGAGCGCCGCCAGAGAGTCCGCGGTCTCGCCGGACTGACTGATGATCACCACAAGATCTTTGGGATCCAGCAGAGGATTGCGGTAGCGGAACTCGGAAGCCAGCTCCACCCGTACCGGGATCCTGACGAGATCCTCCATCACATACTGCCCGACCACGCCCACATGATAGGCGGAACCGCAGGCCACAATGTGGATCTGGTGAATCTCCCGGATCTCTTCCTCGGACAACCCCACGTTGCTCAGATCGATAGCGCCGTCCTTCAAAACGGAATTCAAAGTATCCTGAACAGCCTTTGGCTGCTCATGGATCTCCTTCATCATAAAATGCTCGTAGCCGCCCTTCTCGGCAGCCTCCGCGTCCCACTTGATCTCGGTCAGTTCCTTCTCGATCACATCGCCGTCCAGATTGTAGAATGTGACCTCTCCGGCAGCCACCCTCGCCATCTCCATATTCCCGATATAGTAGACGTTGCGGGCATATTTCAGGATAGCGGGCACGTCGGAGGCGACATAGGACTCTCCGTTCTCCACGCCAAGGATCATGGGACTGTCCTTGCGGGCCACATAGATCTCGCCGGGATAGTCCTTAAACATCACCGCCAGCGCGTAGGAACCCCGGACGCGGACCATGGTCTTCGCGATGGCGTCGATGGGGCCCATCTGGTACTTTTTGTAATAATAGTCCACATACTTCACCAGCACCTCGGTGTCTGTCTGGGAATAAAAATCATACCCCTTGCGGATCAGTTTTTCTTTGATCTCCTGATAATTCTCGATAATGCCGTTATGTACTGCCACGACATTCATATCGTCGCTCTTATGAGGGTGGGCGTTGATCTCGGAGGGCTCCCCGTGAGTCGCCCAGCGGGTGTGTCCGATACCGCAGCAGCCGGGAACCGACTTGCCGTCATTGGTCTTCTCCGCAAGGATCTTCAGTCTCCCCTTTGCCTTGACGATCTCGGCGGGCTTATCGCCGTCCCGCACCACGATCCCCGCAGAATCATATCCTCTATACTCCAGCTTTGCCAGCCCATCCAAAAGGATCGGCGCCGCCTGGCTTTTTCCTACAAATCCGACTATTCCGCACATACTGATCCACTCCTGTATTCGTTCGCACCCGAAAGTGCAGTATAGTTAGAATTATAAACTAATGCGTGGGATACTTCAAGCAAAAAAAACAGGAAATCCGAAAGAAATCCAAAGAACCCAAATCAAAAAGAACCCCAGCCAGTCGGCCGGGGTTCTTTTTCATACAGATCTGTCGATCCGTTACGCGATCTTGCTCTTTGCAAGCTCTGCCAGGGTCTTGAAGCCCTCCGCATCGCTCACTGCCATCTCAGCCAGCATCTTTCTGTTGATGTCCACGCCGGCTTCCTTCAGGCCATACATAAATTTGCTGTAGGAAAGGCCGTTCATCCTTGCAGCAGCGTTGATACGGGCGATCCAGAGCTGTCTGAACTGACGCTTTCTCTCTTTTCTGCCTACGTAGGAGCTTGCAAGCGCCCTCATAACGGACTGCTTTGCAACTCTGTACTGCTTGCTTCTCGCGCCTCTGTATCCCTTTGCGAGCTTCAGAACTCTATTATGCTTTTTCTTGGCGTTTAAGCCACCTTTAATTCTTGCCATGACTGTTCCTCCTTCTTACCTATATTATAAATAGGGCAAAATCTTCTTCATGTTCTTTACATTCGTTGCGTCGGCAATCGCAGGTTTTCTGAGATTGCGCTTTCTCTTAGTGGACTTCTTGGTCAGAATATGGCGCTTATAAGCCTTGTTTCTCTTTAACTTACCGGTTCCTGTTGCTTTGAAACGCTTCGCTGCTGCTCTGCTTGTCTTCATTTTTGGCATGACTGTTTCCTCCTAAACTCAATTTTGTCTATTTTAACTTACGCGTTCTTACGCTTTTCAGTTAAAAACATGGTCATGGTTCTGCCCTCCACCTTGGGCGGCTTTTCAACGACGGCTATGTCGGCCAAACTCTGGGCAAAGTCATCCAGGATATGCTTGCTGGTATTCATGTGCGCCATCTCGCGGCCGCGGAAACGCAGCGTGATCTTCACGCGGTCTCCCTTGGTGAGGAATTTTCTGGCTGCATTCATCTTCGTGTTCAGGTCGTTGGTATCGATATTGGGGGAAAGACGGATCTCCTTGACCTCGGTCACCTTCTGCTTCTTTCTGGCTTCCTTCTCTTTCCGAACCTGTTCATACTTGTACTTCCCGTAATCCACGATCCTGCACACCGGAGGCTGTGCGGTGGGAGCGATCTTCACAAGATCCAGTCCCTCTTCCTCGGCAAGCGCCAGCGCTTCCCTGGCCGACATGATGCCGATCTGCTGCCCCGCGGAGCCGATCACCCGAACTTCCCTGTCACGGATTTCCTCATTGATCATTAAATCGCTAATGGTTTTGCCCTCCATACATGAAAAAAGTGAATAGCTTTGCTATCCACCGCTCACAAAAACACGCTCCACGACAATCCAGTGCCAGACACATATACCGTCTCTGAAATGCCCGGGAGATATGAACGCTTACCGGCCCGCTCGCCGTAAGGTGAGAGTGGATACTCTGCTTGTTTCTTCCGGTGAAGCGGATTCCTCCGCCGCACACTCCTATAAGATAACATCACGCCCCGGTTTTGTCAAGCACTTTTTTATGTACCGCAAAGGGCCGCCGTGAAAACGCCATGTTATGTACCGCGAAGGGCCGCCCTCTATATCGCCTTATGACGGGATCCCTCCGCAAAAACTCTAGCGCTCGATAAAAGTCTCGCAGGCGGTCTCCCTGCATCCGCAGGCGCCGCAGCCCTTGATGTCCACATGATCCGCCGTACACTTATAATCCTCGTTATACATGCACTTCACCGCCTCGCAGTCGATGTTGATCTCCCTGCTGGGGTGGGATATGGAACTGGTAAAGGCGCTCATGCCGTCCCGCTGCCGTGCAAAGCTCTCGCAGCAGGTGTCGTCGCTGTGGCAGGCGTTCTTTCCGCCCACGCAGATATCGCCCTTGCTGCACAAACGTTCCGAATTGTAAATACAGTTTTCAACGCCGCACTTCAGATCTGTCATAAGAATTCCCTTCCTTTCCGCACCGGATACACAGTGCATCCTTAGTATGCGCGGAAAAGAAGGGCTTCATACCTGTCATGCCGCTTTCAGCCGCAAAAAATCTTGAAAAACGGCCTCCGGGATCACTTTTCCTCCGTGACTTCCACCTTGCGGATGGCCTTGGTGCGGATCTCCTCGGTGATCTGGGCGATGAACTCCGCAAGGGTCTTAACGCCCTCGTCCCCCGCGAAACGACTCCTCACGGAGACAAGTCCCTCCTCCGCTTCCTTCTGGCCCACCACCAGCATATAGGGAACCCGGGCCTTTCTCGCCTCGCGGATCTTGAACCCGATCTTCTCGGCCCGCAGGTCGCTGGTCACAAGGATCCCGTTTTTCTTCAGCTCCTTCTCCAGCTGCCGGGCGTACTCGTCAAACTTTTCGGAGATGGTAAGGATGCGCACCTGCTCAGGGCAGAGCCAGGTCGGGAACTTCCCCTCGTACTTTTCGATGAGCCATGCCAGCGTCCTCTCGTAGCATCCCATGGAAGTCCTGTGGATGATATAAGGGCGGACCTTGTCGCCGTTCTGATCGATGTAGTACATGTCGAACTGCTCCGCGAGAAGCGCGTCCCACTGTATCGTGATCATGGTGTCTTCCTTGCCGTAGACGTTCCGGGCGTTGATGTCCACCTTCGGCCCATAGAAAGCGGCCTCGCCCACATCCTCGGTAAACTCGATGTTCAGCTCTTTCAGAATGTCCCGGATATGGCCCTCCGTCTGCTCCCAGACCTCCGGCTCCCCAATGTATTTTTCACGGTTCTCAGGATCCCACTTGGAGAGATGGTAGGTCACGTCCTCCTCCACGCCGAGGGTCTGAAGACAGTATTTTGCCAGGGCAAGGCAGTTCTTGAACTCCTCCACCATCTGGTCCGGGCGCACGATCAGGTGTCCCTCGGAGATGGTGAACTGGCGCACCCGGGTCAGTCCGTGCATCTCGCCGGAGTCCTCGTTCCGAAACAGCGTGGAAGTCTCGCTGTAACGGCAGGGGAGATCCCGGTAGGAGTGCTGGGTCGCCTTGTAGACATAGTACTGGAAGGGGCAGGTCATGGGCCGCAGGGCGTAGACCTCCTTGTCCTTTTCCTCGTCGCCGAACACGAACATTCCGTCCTTGTAATGGTCCCAGTGGCCGGAGATCTTATACAGGTCGCTCTTTGCCATCAGCGGGGTCTTGGTGCGGGTATACCCCCACTCGTTGTCCTCCAGGTCCTCGATCCAGCGCTGCATGGTCTGAATGATCTTCGCGCCCTTGGGCATCAGAAGCGGAAGCCCCTGTCCGATCACGTCCACCGTGGTAAAGAGCTCCATCTCCCGGCCCAGTCTGTTGTGATCCCGGCTCTTGATGCTGTCCAGGTATGCCAGGTATTCCTCCAGTTCTTCCTTCTTGTTGAACGCCGTGCCGTAGATCCTCTGGAGCATGGCGTTGTCGGAATTTCCGCGCCAGTAAGCGCCGGAGGAAGAGGTCAGCTTAAAGGCCTTGATCCCCTTGGTGCTCATCAGGTGCGGCCCCGCGCAGAGATCCACGAACTCTCCCTGGCTGTAGAAGGAGATCTCCGCGTCTTCCGGAAGATCCCGGATCAGCTCCACCTTGTAGGGCTCCCCCTTCTCTTCCATAAACTTGATCGCTTCCTCCCTGGGCAGGGTGAACCGCTCCAGCTTCTCCCCCTTCTTGATGATCTTTTTCATCTCCGCCTCCAGGGCGTCCAGGTCTTCCCTGGAGAAAGGCGCGTGGTCAAAGTCGTAATAATAACCGGTGTCGATGCTGGGACCGATGGTGAGCTTCGCATCGGGGAAGAGGTGCTTTACCGCCTCCGCCAGCACATGGGACGTCGTGTGGCGGATCGTGGCGAGGCCCTCCTTGTCGTTCGCCGTGCAGATCTGCAGCTCGCAGTCCCCGTCGATCACGGTACGCAGGTCCACCACCTTGCCGTTCACCTTTCCGCAGCAGGCCGCCCGGGCCAGTCCCTCGCTGATATCCAGCGCGATGTCATAGACCGTCCTGCTCTCCGCATACTCCTTTACAGAGCCATCCTTTAATGTGATCTTCATAACTCCTGTCTCTCCTTTCCATTTTGAAAACATAAAAAAGTCCCTTGCAATCCGAAAATTGCAAGGGACGTATCTCGCGCGGTTCCACCCTTCTTACAATGCCCTGAAAACGGCACTGTCACTCATTTGCCCGTAACGGGGGCCTCCGGGCCGGTTCTCGGCCGCTCCGAGGTGGTCTTCATCCGGCGCTGTGCGAAACCGCTTTCAGCTCTGGGCGGTTCTCTCTGGCGCATCCTTCCGGATTACTCTTCTCATCAACGCTTTTGCTTATTCTATTGCGAAGGATCTTTCTACTGCTATACTATAGCGCAATTTATCTCTCTTGTAAAGAAGTTTTTATCCTCACGGCTGCCCCAGTCGGTCGGCGAGGAAACTCCCCACCTGATCCCTGGAGATTTCCAGGGACACCGCCAGCTCCCCATAGAGGATATCCTCGGCGATCCTGGAATACTTCGCGTCCACCGCCGTGATCTTCCGCCCCATCTCCTGGCGCTTCAGCTTTCTCTGATAGGTGGTCTTCAGGATACGGACCCATTCCGAGCACCGGTTCGTCCTCATGCAGCCCTTGTATTCCTGCTCCAGAAATTTATCGTTGCTGTCATTGATCAGAGGAATTCCCGGTATCTCCTGGATCAGCCGGTCCGCTTCTTCCTTCGAGAGAACTTTCCGCACCGTTTCCTCGTCCGCGTCTGCCGGGATATACACGGTACTTCCCACCGTATATACCGGTTTCAGTATATAGTATTCCTTATCCTTGTCCACTCCCGGCATGCTCAGCGTGGTAACGTCTTCCACCGTGCACACGCCTTTGCTGCCGCATACTACATAATCACCCTTTTCAAACACACAGATCCCCCTTTCTTTCAGCTGTCGACCTATCCGATCAAAACCGTAAACTACTTATATTATACCAACTTTTTCGGAAAATGTCAGCAAATTTTCTGAATTCAAGAAAGATTTGTGTAAATTGCGCATATCATTCCCCTGGGGAATTGTGCACTTTTTCATGCCTCCTGCTTTTTTTGCATCAAACCCTTATATTTCCACACGCCCTGGGCATATCGGAGCACGCAGACCACGGCGGTGGTGACCCAGGTGGCTCCCGCCGTAATCCAGATTCCCCAGAACCCAATGGCGGGGATTTTCGTCAAAAGAGGGGCGTAGATCAGACGGCAGGCCACCTCCGAGATTCCGTTGATCATGGAGAACGCCGCGTCGCCGCAGCCGTTTAAGAGTCCTCTTGGGACATAGATCATTCCCAGGCCAAAATAACAGAGGCTTGTGATCCGGAGCGCCTTGGCGGCCATGCGGATCACCTCCGGATCATCCTTCACAAACAGGCTCACGATGGCGTTCCCCCCGAGGTACATCACCGGGATCATGGCGAGGCTGAAGAGAAATACGATCAGCATTCCCTGACGGAAACCCTTCCGCACCCTGTCCACCTTTCCCGCGCCGATGTTCTGTCCGGAATAGGTCGTGATGGCGTTGCTCAGGGAAGTGTAAGGCTGCTGGATCAGCTGTTCCACCCGGGAGGTGATGGTGTACGCCGCCATCACCGTGTCCCCGAACCCGTTGACAACGCCCTGAAGCGCCATACAGGAGACGGCGATCATGGAACTCTGCAGCGCCAGGGGCACGCCCAGCCGGAAGGATTTCCCGATGATATTCTTATGGGGTTTCAGTTCCTCCCTTGTCAGCCTGAAATACGGGATCTTCACACAGGCGTAGAGAATGCAGGTAACCGCCGATACTGCCTGGGAGATGACGGTGGCAAGTCCCACGCCGAACACATCCAGATGCAGCCACAGGACGAAAGTCAGATCCAGCCCCACGTTCAGAAGGCTGGAGACCACCAGAAAATACAGGGGCGTCCGGGAATCCCCCAGCGCCCGCAGGATCGCGGAGATCCCGTTGTACATGGCGATGCCGATGATCCCCAGGACGGTGGTCCTCATATACATGAGGGAATCGTGAAAGAGGTTCTCCGGCACGTCCAGAAGATGCAGCAGGGCGGGCGCGGCCAGGTAACCGATCAGGCTCACGGAGAGCGCCGCGGCCGCCAGGACGTAAAAGGAATTCGCGATGGTGGCCCGAACTCCCTTCTCGTTCCCCGCGCCGAAATACTGGGACACGATCACGCCGATCCCGACGGCAAGGCCGGAACTCAGGGAGAAAAAGAGAAAGTTGGATGACCCGCAGGTCCCCACAGCCGCCAGGGCGTCGGCCCCCACGTAATTTCCCACCACAATGGAATCCACCATGTTGTAGAGCTGCTGGAACAGATTGCCGATCAAAAGCGGAAGGGCAAATTTTAAAATATGCTTTGCCGGACTTCCCTCCGTCATATTGGTGGCGTTCCTGCCGGCCCCGGGCCTGGTCTTCTCTTCTCTTTTGTCCGTATCGCCGCGGTCCTCAAAAGCCGCGATGTTTTCTCTCTCCTGGCTCATGTTCCTGTCCCTTTTTCAAAACGCTGTTCCCGGTCTTGTCGTCCCGGAGAGCGCTGCGGCGCTTTTTGCCTCGCTGCCGCGCCCCGGGCTCCCCGGCAGACCTTTTCCTCATATCTAATGCCGCATTATAGCACTTTTTTTATTTTCTTCTAACCACAGCTTTACTTAATCTACTCATTTCTTGTTTTTTATAAACATTACGGATAGGGTCTTGACTTTTCTTTGAAAAGTCTGTAATAATCATAATTAGAGGAATAAAGCAGGAAAACGCCATATTTTTACTCTTCGGTTATTTCTTTTTAGCTTTTTTTAATTATTTTTAATTATAATAGAGGTTAAATAGAATGACAAATAACAGGCAACCTGAAAAAATGTATTTTTCTGAACCAATCAACCTGATCCCGGAAGTGCCTTCCAGATATGAACCCCACTGGCACAAATTCACGGAGATCCTGATCTATCCGCCGAAACCGGACAGCCATGACTCCCCCCGCATCTCCGTAGACCAGAATCTCTTTCAGATGCAGCCTGGGGACATTCTCTTTATCTGGTCCAGCGAGATGCACAGCGTGGAAGTCAACAACGACAAGTCCCTGATCGGCCTGCAGTTTCCCGCCAACCTGCTGACTGATATCCCGGAGCTGGCCTCCTTCTCGCATCTGTTCCGAACCTACCACCTGATCTCCTATGCGGATCCCCAGATGTATCCCCTGGCGGAGTACATCCAGTCCCAGGTCCAGAAGATCGTGGAACTGCGCAGCGACTCCTCTTCCTTTCACAGCGTGAAGGAACTGATCAGCGTGTATGAGATCTTCATCCGCTTCGGGACGCACCTGAAGTCCACCCTCCTGCCGCTGGAGATCTCCAGCAAGCAGGGCAACTGCCGCACCATCGACAGGATCAACCAGGCCTGCCGCTACATCGTGGAAAACTGCGACAAGGATCTGACCCTGGAGTCAATCGCGGAGAAAGCGGAGTTCAGCGCCTGCTATTTCTCCCGGGTCTTCAAGCAGACCATGAACTGCAATTTTGTGGAATACCTCACCATGCAGCGCTTAAAGAGGGCCCAGACCCTCCTGGCGGACACGGATCTCGCCATCACCAATATCGCCATGGAGTCCGGTTTCCGCAGCATTTCCACCTTCAACCGCGTCTTCCGGAAATACAAGGGTTGCGCGCCCAGCGAGTTCAAGAAGCATTATTTCCAGCAGTCGTTCCAGTAAAAACTGCCGGATCAAAGCCAGCAAATCAACAGCCCCGGCATTTCGCGCCGGGGCTGTCCGTTTTCCCTATTCTTTTTTTGAAAAGTCTTTTTTTGAACCTTACACCGCTTCCATCTTCGCCAGCTTGGAGGCCTGGTCGGCGGCGATGCAGGCGTCGATGATCTCCTGGAGATCCCCGTCCATCACCTTGTCCAGCTTATAGATCGTCAGGCCGATGCGGTGATCCGTGACGCGCCCCTGGGGGAAATTGTAGGTGCGGATCTTTTCGGAGCGGTCCCCGGTGCCGATCTGGCTCTTTCGCAGCTCTGCCTCCGCATCGTGCCGCTGCTGCAGCTCCATATCGTAGAGCTTTGCCTTCAAAAGGGCGAAGGCCTTGGCCTTATTCTGCAGCTGGGATTTCTCCGTCTGGCTGTAGACCACGATCCCCGTGGGATAGTGGGTGAGGCGCACCGCGGAGTCCGTGGTGTTGACGCACTGTCCGCCGTTTCCGGAGGCCCGCATCACGTCGATGCGGATATCCTTCTCGTCGATCACAATGTCGATGTCGTCGTCCACTTCAGGCATCACCGCCACGCTGATGGTTGAGGTGTGGATCCTGCCGCCGCTCTCCGTCTCCGGCACCCGCTGCACGCGGTGCACGCCGCTCTCATATTTCATCACGGAATACGCGCCCTGGCCGTTGATCATGAACTGCACTTCCTTCATGCCGCCGATGCCGATCTCGGCCGCGTTCAGCATCTCCACCTTCCAATGGCGGCTCTCCGCGTAATGCACGTACATCCTGTAAATTTCCGCGGCGAACAGAGCCGCCTCGTCCCCGCCGGCGCCCGCGCGGATTTCCACGATAACGTTCTTTTCGTCATTTGGATCCTTCGGCAGGAGCAGGATCTTCATCTCCCTTTCCAGCTCCTCCGCGCGCTTCCGGCTCTCGCTCAGCGTCTCCTTCAGCATCTCCCGCATTTCCTCGTCGGACTCCTCCTCCAGCATCCCCAGGGAGTCCTCGATGTCCTGCTTGCATTTTTTATACTCTTTATAAGCATTGACCAGAGGAGTCAGATCACTCTGCTCTTTCATCAGCGTCCGAAAACGGACCGGGTCGTTGGTGACGGCGGGTTCGCTTAACTCCCCCATGATCTCCTCAAATCGAATCAATAGATTGTCCAGTCTGTCAAACATGTTCCATTCCTTTCCAGATACCGCAGACCACGCGGTCCAGTCCCGCGTAATCCTTCACTGCGCGTATCTCCGTAAATCCGGCTTCCCGCATCAGTCCGACGACCGCCTCCGCCTGATCGCAGCCAATCTCAAAAAAGACGGAAGCCCCGCCGAAGAGATGGTCCGGGCACTCCCGCAAGATCTTCCGGTAAAAGCACAGGCCGTCCTCCCCGCCGTCCAGCGCAGCCCTGGGCTCATGGTCCCGCACCTCCGGCATCAGACCCTCTATCACGGCGCTGGCGATATAGGGGGGATTAGACACCAGGACGTCGAATTTTCCCTCCACCTTTTCAAAGAGATCGCTCTCCAGGAACTGATACGCTTCCTCCGGGATCAGTTCCGCGGCGTTCCCCCGGGCCAGCTCCAGCGCTTTCCCGGAGATATCCGTCCCGACGCCGGTACACTCATTGGAGTATTTCAGAAGACTGATCAGAATACAGCCGCTGCCCGTGCAGAGATCCAGGATCCGGGATCCTCCGTGCAGATCCCGCAGGACTTCCTCCACCAGGATCTCCGTGTCCTGCCTTGGGATCAATACGTTCCCATCCACCCGGAACGTCATCCCCATAAAATCCTGCTGCCCGGTGATATGCTGCAGCGGGATCCTGTTCTTCCTCCGGGAGACCATCTCCAGATAGCGCTCCCGCTCTTTCTGAGATACCTCCCTTTCACCGTGTGCCAGAAGATCGCTTCGCGAGGTCCCGCAGGCAAACTCCAAAAGGAGCCTGGCGTCCAGATCGCCTTCCGGCACTTCCTCTAAAAGGGCTTTCCCCGTCTGGTACGCTTCCCGATAAGTCATTCTTCTTCCTCGTTCCAGGTATAGCCAAAGTTTTCAGCCAGGTATTCTTTCCAGTCAAAAACCGCCTCCACGGATGCGATGGCCACCTCGATCATCTCATCGTCCGGCTCCCTTGTCGTCAGTTTCTGGATCAGGAACCCCGGAGCCGAAAGGATCTTCACCAAAAAATTGTCATATCTTCCCGCCAGCCGGATCAATTCATAAGAAATTCCCGCGACCACGGGCATCAGCAAAAGCCTCCAGGCGATCCTCTCCCACGTATTTTCCACCTGAATAAAGAAAAACAGTATGATGCTGACAAGAAGCACAAAGAAAATAAAACTTGTCCCACACCGCTTGTGCATCCGGGAACTTCTCCTGACGTTCGCCACGGTCAGCTCCCTTCCCCTCTCGATGCAATTGATGCACTTGTGCTCCGCGCCGTGATACTGAAAGAGCCTGCGGATATCCCCCAGAAAACTGATCGCCATGACATAGAGCAGAAACAGCGCGATCCGGATCACTCCCTCCAGGATCAGGACAAGGGAGTGATTCATGATCCTGTCCTCAAAGAAAGTGGTAATATAATAGGGCAGGGCGACAAAGATCCCAACCGCCATCACCATGGCGGCCACCATGACAACTCCTGAAAGTATCTTCTCCCCCCGTCCCCCGGAGATCTTATCCAGCGCCTTGTCCAATGCGCTGTTCTCCTCGTCTTCTTCATAAAAGGAAGCGGAATAATTCAGCGCCTTCGTCCCAAGGACCAGGGAATCAATAAAGTTAAAGATTCCTCTCAGGAACGGAATTTTTGTGAGCACGCTGCCTCGGAGCAGTCCCTGATGATTCTCCACTTCCACGGAGATCTCCCCGCTGGGCTTGCGCACCGCCACGGCATATTTCTCTTTGTTCATCATCATCACGCCTTCCAGCACGGCCTGGCCGCCGATGCCGGAGTAACGCCTTTTGTTCTTCTTAGCCATAACTCCTCCCGGACTCATACTCAAAAAGGTTGAGATGAACACCTCAACCTTTTTGCCCTGCAGCCCTGTAGCTGCGTTATTCGCTTATCCTGCCGGCCTACTTCACGCCATACTTCCTGTTGAACTTATCGATACGTCCATCAGCTCTTGCGGTCTTCTGCTGACCGGTGTAGAACGAATGGCACTTGGAACACACTTCAACGTGAATCTCGGGCTTGGTGGAACCGGTTACGAACGTATTGCCGCAGTTGCAAGTTACGGTTGCCTGATAATATGCGGGATGGATTCCTTCTTTCATTGTTATCACCTCTCTATTAAAACCTGTAATTTCTTTTCTCATCCGCACTGCTTATGGAACCACAAACAGCGTTGTTATCATAACACAGGTTTCTTTTTCTTGCAATAGCAATTTTTAATTTTTCTTATTTTTATATAAATTTATTCTTTTTTACCAGCTGGACAAACTCAGCGTTGTTCCTGGTCCGCGCGAACATATCCAGGATCCGGTCCGTCGCCTCGTCAGATTTCAAGCCGTTCAGCGCCTTTCTCATGATGTTGATCGCCTCCAGCTCCTCGCTGTTCAAGAGCAGGTCCTCCCGCCTGGTACTGGACTTTGCGAGATCGATGGCGGGGAAGATCCTCTTCTCGGACAGTTTTCTGTCCAGCACCATCTCCATGTTGCCGGTACCCTTAAATTCCTCGTAGACCACGTCGTCCATCTTGCTTCCGGTGTCCACCAGGGCCGTGGCGAGAATGGTAAGGCTACCGCCCTCCCGCATGTTCCTGGCCGCGCCGAAGAACCGCTTGGGCATGTGCAGGGCGGAAGGATCCAGACCGCCGGACAGCGTTCTTCCGCTGGGGGGGACTACCTGGTTGTAAGCCCTGGTCAGCCTGGTGATGCTGTCCAGGAGGATCACCACGTCGTTTTTGTGCTCCACCAGGCGCTTTGCGCGCTCAATGGCCATCTCGGACACCCTCTTGTGTCTCTCGGGGAGTTCGTCGAAAGTGGAATAGATCACTTCGACGTTCTCGCCCACGATGGCCTCCCTGATATCCGTCACTTCCTCGGGCCGCTCGTCGATCAGCAGGATCAGCATGTGGGTCCTGGGATTGTTCCTCAGCACGGACTTTGCCACTTCCTTTAGGAGCGTGGTTTTTCCGGCCTTGGGCGGGGAGACGATCATTCCTCTCTGGCCCTTTCCCACGGGGCTCACCAGGTCCATCACCCTCATGGAAACGCTGCAGCCCGGAGTCTCCAGACGAATCCTCTCATTCGGGAAAATAGGCGTCATGTCGCCGAAATCCACGCGCTTTGCGGATTCCTCCGGCGTGTAGCCGTTGATGGTCCTGACATAGAGAAGGGCGCTGAACTTCTCCTGCTGGGTCTTCACCCTCTTGTTGCCCTTCAGGATATCTCCCGTCTTCAGGCCGAATCTCCGGATCTGGCTGGGCGCCACATAGACGTCGTTCTCGCCGGGGAGGTAATTCTCGCACCGGATAAACCCGTAGCCGTCCGGCATCACTTCCAGGATGCCGCTGGCCTCCTCGCCGCTGTCCAGTTCCGCCGGAAACTGATTGGCGTCGTAGGCTTCATTGGAGCGGTTCGTCCTCGTCCCGCCCTCGGACGCGTTCTGCGCGGGCTGGGCCGGGTTCTCCTGTCCGGACGCTCCGCTCTGCCGCTGTTCCTCCTGCCTTGCAGTCTGAGCGCTCTCTTCCTTGGGCTGGGCAGACCTGGAATTTCTAAGGCGCTGGCCATCCTGTCTGGAAGAACCGGTCCTGGGGGTCTCCGACGATTCCGTCTTTCCCGGCTCCCGTTTTGCCTTTTCTTCTTTTGCAGGTTCCGGTTTCTGCGCCGCCGCGGAAGCCTTCTTCTCTTCTTCCTTTTTCAGCCGGTCATCCTCCTGAAGCATGATCTCCACAATATCCGCCTTCTTCATCCCCGCCGTCACTTTCAGGCCTCTCGCCTTCGCCAGATCCCGCAGAACCACTACGGAAAGAGATTCATATTTCTCTCTCATATATTTCCTCCTCGTTTCATAAAAGGTGTCCAGGTTGAAACTTATCTTTTCTATTTGCGCAGTCGGTCCTGATTCCTTTCAAAAAGGTTGCGCTACAAAATTGGATACAATCTGTTTGCTGATAAATTGGGATTCCTCTGAGATTGTCTCTGATATGACCTTAATAACATCAGCCCATGCATCTTGTCTGCATATATTGAATTGTAATATAAAATGATCAAAAAAGAAAGACCCAATTTTACTTTTTATAAATTTTTTTCATAATTGACCGGCATCAGAGGTGATGTTATAATGAAAAACAGCATCGGGCGGCGAGGCCGGCCGACGACCATAAACCGAAAAGAGGTACAAATATGACGACCAATGAAAAAGCGCTTATGATGCATAAAGAATGGAACGGCAAGCTGGAGACCACCGCAAAGGCCCCTGTAAAGTCCCGGGAGGATCTGGCCATCGCCTACACGCCCGGCGTGGCGGAACCCTGCAAGGCCATCGCAAAGGACAAGGAGCTGGCATATACCTATACCATGAAGGCGAATACCGTAGCCGTCGTCTCCGACGGAAGCGCCGTCCTGGGCCTGGGCAACATCGGCCCCCACGCCGCCATGCCGGTCATGGAGGGCAAGGCCGTTCTCTTTAAGGAGTTCGGCGGCGTAAACGCCGTTCCCATCTGCCTGGACACCCAGGACACGGAAGAGATCATCAAGGCCGTGACCTGGCTGGCCCCCGGCTTCGGCGGCATCAACCTGGAGGACATCAGCGCTCCCAGGTGCTTTGAGATCGAGGAGAGGCTGAAGGCTTCGCTTGACATCCCCGTCTTCCACGACGACCAGCACGGCACCGCCATCGTCGTCCTTGCCGGGATCATCAACGCCTTAAAAGTGGTAAAGAAAAAGAAGGAGGACTGCCGCGTGGTGGTGAACGGCGCTGGGAGTGCCGGCGTGGCGATCACAAAGCTCCTCCTCACTTACGGTTTTCCCAATATCATCCTGTGCGACAAGGTCGGCATCGTCTCCAAAAAGACCGAAGGGCTGAACTGGATGCAGCAGAAAATGGCGGAGGTCACAAACTTAAAGGGCGAGACCGGAAGCCTGGCCGACGCCTTAAAGGGCGCAGATATCTTTGTGGGCGTATCCGCCCCCAATATCGTCACCCCGGAAATGGTGGCGGGCATGAACCGCGACGCCATTCTCTTCGCCATGGCCAACCCCGTTCCCGAGATCATGCCGGATGTGGCAAAGGCCGCCGGCGCAAAGGTGGTGGGGACCGGACGCAGCGATTTTCCCAACCAGGTAAACAACGTAGTCGCCTTCCCCGGTATCTTTAAGGGGGCCCTGGAAGGCCGCGCCACCCAGATCACAGAGGAGATGAAGCTGGCAGCGGCCCAGGCCATCGCCGGCCTGGTTCCCGAGTCGGAGCTCTCCGAAGACAATATCATGCCGGAGCCATTCAACCCCAAGGTTGCGGAAGTTGTGGCGGAGGCCGTAAAGAGCCACATAAAGCGCTGACCCCCTGACCAAAAAAGAACTTCGCCATGCGCGGCTGAACCCCTGCGGCCGGGCTGCGCCTACAGCAGTCCGGCCGTTCAAAAGCACGGATCTCTCAGGAGGACTCCCAGATGCAGGATCTCTTAACTTTGTACAAGCTGATCATTCTCTATATGCTGGACAGGGTCAGCTTTCCCATGACAAACGCCCAGATCAGCGATTTTATCCTGGAGAAGGAATACACGAATTTCATGACTCTTCAGCAGGTCATCAGCGAACTGACCGAGGCGGGCATGATCTCCGCCCAGACCATCCGCAACCGCACCCACCTGGCCATCACCTCCGAGGGCAAGGAGACTCTGCATTATTTTGAAAACCGCATCAGCGACGCCATCAAAAAAGATATCACCGAATACTTTAAGGAAAAGGAATTCGACCTCCGGAACGAAGTGTCGGTTTTAGCAGATTACTACAAGGCAACCAGCGGGGAATTTGAAGCCCGGCTGGTGGCCAAGGACCGGGGGATCACTCTGGTCGATCTGACCCTCTCCGTTCCGACGAAGGAACTGGCGGGGACGATCTGCGACAACTGGCAGAAGAAAAACCAGGAGATCTATCAGTACCTCACCCGTACCCTTTTCTGAAAAGAAAGGTTTCCAGGCGCGCACTCTAAAAGCCGGATTTTATCCTATCCACTCAGTAATCCACTTTCATCAGGCACAGGCCCTTTGCCGGCGCGGTAGGCCCCGCCAGAGAGCGGTCCTTCGCCTCCAGCAGTTCCCTCATGCTCTCCGGGCTCCGCTTCCCACATCCCACCTCAAGAAGCGTCCCCGTCAGGATCCTCACCATATACTGCAAAAACCCGGTTCCGTGATAGGTCAGGAGCAGATAGTCCCCCCTTCTCTCGATCCGGATCTCGTCCACCTCCCGGACCGTGGATTTCTTCATCCGGGGATTGCCGCAGAAGCTGGCGAAATCATGCCTTCCCAGAAGATATCCCGCCGCCTTCCGCATGGCCTCCAGATCCGGCTCCCTCTCCAGCGCGTACACATACTTCCGGTCAAAGAGAGGTTTTGCCGGTCCCGCGTAGCAAGTGTACCGATATGTTTTTCCCCTGGCGTTGTACCGGCTGTGAAAGCCATCCGCCGCCTCCCGGACCTCGGAGACCAGGATATCCTCCGGAAGATATTGGTTCAGGTAATCCCGGATCTCTTCCGGCTTTTTTTTCGTCTGCAGCCGGACATTTGCAGTCATTCCCCGGGCGTGGACGCCCGCGTCCGTCCTGCCCGCGCCGATCACCTCCACCGGCTCTCCCTCCAGGATCCCCAGCACAGCTTCCAGTTTCCCCTGTATGGTCATGTCCGTGTTCGGCTGGTGCTCCCAGCCGTAATACCGCGTTCCGTCGTACTGCACGGTCAACTTATAATTCGCACTCACTTTTTTGTCCGCTCCCTGTCTCATTCAAAACCCAGGCGTCCGCCCAAACCAATTTGAAGACAAAACATCAGCATAAGCCCGGCTGCCGCGTGTTCTCCGGGATCTTCTCTGTAGTTGCACCGAGACACCGGCAATGCGCATGCGCACTCCTCCCAGAACCGAACTTATGCTGATGAGTCAAGTATAACTCTTCTAATGCCGAAAAGCAAGCATCACCTGACCTACTTCAGCCAGGTATCCAGGATCTCCCTGAGCCTTCCCATCTCCATGGGCTTTGCGATATGCCCGTTCATCCCCGCCTCCTGGGCGTTCCGGACATCCTCCGCAAAGGCGTTGGCGGTGACCGCTACGATCGGGATCTCCTGGGCGTCTTCCCTTGCCAGCTTTCTAATCTCCGCCGTGGCCGCGTACCCGTCCATCACGGGCATCTGGATATCCATAAAGATCATCTCGTAATACCCTGGCTCGGAGTCCGCGAATTTCTTCACGGCTTCCCGGCCGTCCGCTGCGGTTTCCACCTCCAGCTCCATCATGCCGAGGATCTCCACGGCGATCTCCCGGTTCAGCTCATTATCATCCACGAGAAGGATCCTGTGCCCGGCAAAGGTATCCCGCTGGGCAGCGCTCTTCAACTCCTTTTCAGCCTCTTTTCCGGAACCCTTGTCTTCCACGGACGAATCCAGCTGTAAAAACAGGGTTACCCGGAAAGTAGTCCCCCGGTTCAGCTCGCTCTTCACATTGATCCTGCCATCCATCAGTTTCACAATATTATAGGTGATCGTCATGCCAAGACCGGTGCCCTGCTCCTTGCTGACGCGCTCATCCTCCTCCCGCTCAAAAGGGGTAGCCAGTTTTTTCAGAAACTCGGGGCTCATTCCCTTCCCGTTATCCGAGAAGACAAATTCATAACACCCCACATTTTTCTTTCCCGTATATTTTTCGGTCAGCGCAAAGGAGATCTTTCCGCCCTCGCCGGTGTACTTCACGGCGTTGCTCATGATATTCATGAAGATCTGCTGGATCCTCAGCTGATCGCTGATCACGTTTTCATGCTCCATGGGACTGATATCCACGGTCAGTTCCTGGTGCTTTGCCCGTATGGAGGGCTGTATCATGCTGAGCAGATTATCCATCAGGCTGGGCAGATGGATGGGCTCCTTCGACAATACGAATTTCCCCGCCTCGATCTTGCTCATATCCAGCACCTCGTTGATCAGGGCCAGCAGGTATTGACTGGATGAGTCGATCTTGTCGAGGCAGTTCTGAAGGCGCTCCCTGTCGTCCATGTGCTTTCTGGCGATGGTGGACATGCCGATAATGGCGTTCATGGGCGTCCGGATATCGTGGCTCATGCGGGAGAGGAACTCCGTCTTTGTGGCGTTCGCCCTCTCCGCCGCCTCGCAGGCCAGCTTCAGCGCCGCATTGGTCTCCATGAGTTTCGAGGCGCTGTCGGTGATATCCTGTACCAGTCCCATGACTTCGTTTTTATCCCGGGTAAGCGTAAACTTCAGCCAGACCTGGTTCCCCTGCGAATCCCGGTACCCGATCTCCCGGATGTCATTTGACGGCGCGTCGCCATCCTCCCCGGCAAAGATGGGAAGATTCATAATGACGTGCTTTTCGTCCACACAGGCCAGCCGGTCCCGGAACTCCTCCCGGCTGATGACGGCGTCCCCCGGCGTTATCCCCTGAAAATGCAGGAGCTGGACAAGGCTTTCTCCGACAAAGACCGTCTGATCCATGACGTTATACTGGAACACGCCGATCCGCCCTCCCGACATGGTGAGGATCCGGGACACCCGGGAAGCATAGTCCTTCAGGTCCGTCTGCAGCTCCATGACGGAATTGCCGAGGGCGTCAATCTCCTTGATCCCCGACTTCGGAAGTTCTACTAAATTTTTGGGATTTTTCCCGCTGCCGATGGTGTACGCCATGCGTCTCACCGGACGGCTGACGCGGAAGCTGATGAAAAATGCAAACAGGATGCTCACCAGCAGCGTGATCGCCAGGGAGATGACCGTAACCCGGATCAGCGTGTAAAAGGAATTCAGGACTTCCTTCTGTTCCGCCACAGATATGACCGCCCAGTCCTGCTCCCGATAGGGGGAACCGGAGGCGTAAAGATTCAGGGTCTGGATACTCCCCACGAGTTTAGAACCGCTTTCCACGGTAAAATCATAGAGTCCGTTCCGAATACTTTTCTCCGTCGTAAGGGGCGTCCCCTCGCCCATCAACCTGGAATAGACGTTTCCCCGGTGCAGGATGGGCTCATATACCCCTTTCCCATTCCGGTCCAATCCCAGGATGTAGCAGATATTATCCGTGTAAAATCCCGCCGTGAGAATGCTCTGGGAAATCGTCTTCTCTAAAAGCCCGATGCCCACCACGCCATAAACAGTCCCGTCTTCCGCCACCAGGGGCAGGGTGTATTTCATGCTTTCCGTCTGGCTTCCGGAAATCTTTGACATGCCGCTCCAGAACCCCAGGTTGTAGAGGGGGATGTCCCTGTGCTCCGAATAACTTCGAATCGGTTCATAGAAAAAGTCCAGGTCCCTGCCGCTGCCCTCCGTCACGTCCAGATAAGTGGACCAGTCGAAATCCAGCGCCAGCTTCAGGTTCCGGGCGATCTCAGAACTGCCCATCTCCATATAGACATCCTTGTGCTCCTCGTTGTCATTCTCCCTCGTATCCGTATCCCGCAGATAAATACCGGCCCGGAGTTTTTTGTCCCCGTCGTCGTACAGCTCCCCTGTGTCCAGGATAAGGAAGGCGTCGTTTACCTGGTCCTGGCGGATCAGCGTGATCAGGAGCTCCGCGCAGGAACTCAGCAGCTCCTTATTCAGCCCCTCGTCCTTCCGCACGGCCTCTGCGGTAACGCCCCGCTCCTCAAACAGATCCTCGGCGATCTGACCGATCTCCTGGGCCGTCTGGAAGACCATGGCGGTCTTCTCGTTTAAGGCGGACTCCACATAAGCCTTGCGGTCCTGGGTCTTCTCTATGAGGACATGATAAAAGTCATTGATGCTGCTGTCCAGCCCGCCGTTAAAAATCAAGGCCACCACAAATACACAGACCTCAAGCATTGCCAAAAACAGCATGGGGCCCATCACTTTAAACAGCAGGGAACGATTCCCATGCCGTCCGTCTTTTTTTCTCTCGTCCGTCACATTCCGCCGCAGATTACTCACCTACTATTTCAAAAAATCCCTGTTCAAAATCCTTGTACCAGGCGTCGAAAGCCGCCTCATCCGTGTACTCCGCAAGAACCGTCTCCCGATCCTCTCCATTCTCCCGGATCCGCCGCCACGCTTCCTCATAGGCCCCCGCAGCGGTGAGTTCCATCGTATTCCCGATATAATCCCTCATCTCCGCCGAGCGGTCAAAAGCCGGGCTGGTGTAAAGATGGCTGCCGTTTACCTCCTCGATGGCAACGGAAAACACATTCCGCACAGTCCCGCTGAGCGCATCTTCGCCCACCGTATCTGTTATGGTCTGCAGGTCATTCGCAGTCTTCTTTACCGGGAGATACCCCGAATCCACGGAGAACCGGATGTTCCTCTCCGTATCCGTGATCCACTTCAAGAACAGCGCGCAGGCGTACTCCGTCTTCTCGTCCGATTTCAGGACGGACATGCCGGCGCCCTGCTGGACGATATAGGGCTCGCTCCCCTCAAAAGAGGGAACGGGAAGAACCGCGTTTTCAATGGGATATGGCAGGGCGTCCCCTATGGTCACTTCCGTGGGGAAATACATGGCTCCCGTGTTGGAACACACCATGGCCAGGATCGCGCCGATCTTCGCGTCGTCGCTGCGGAAGCGGCTCTGCGCCGTAAAATACCCCTTTACATAGGGCACGTAATAATTTTCCCAAAGTCTCCTGACCGTCTCCTTGTCCACGGCCGGCTCCGGGCTGCCGTCGGCGTTCAGGCGCGCGAACTCATTTCCTAGCTGCTTGGCCCCCACGACCATATAATTCGCCACGGAATCCCTTCCAAAGAAAGCCTTTCCGTCGTTCTCCACGTCCGGGGTCAGCCCGTCCGTATATTCATAATACTTTTCCGAGACTCTTACCAGCCCCTCCCAGGTGGAGAGATCCGCATAGCTCACGCCGCATTCCTCCGCGAACTTTTCCCAGTCCGTGAGATTGATCATCATGATCTCCGTGGACTTTGCCGTGGGAAAGATCTTCAGCGCGCCCTCCTGTCCCAGAGAGCCCTCCTGCAGATAATCCTCCACGTACTCCGCCATCTCCTCCTTCGAAAGATACTTGCTCAGGTCCACCAGCATTCCCATCTGATCCACCTGATAGGCCGTCTCCGCGTAAGTCCCGAAGATATTGGGCATGGCGTCCGCCCCCGGCTCCTGATTCACGGCGTCGATCACGTTCTGGGCCAGCTCTCCCACGGAATTCTGGGAATACGCCTCCACAAAGATCCCTTTCTCCGCCCCCACAGTATTGTTAAACTCCTCCACAAGTTCGTCAAACTGGGTCTGCTGCACGCCGTTGTAATAATGCCAAACCGTAATGCTGACAGGGGATTTCGGATCCAGCAGCCTGTCATATCCCTTTCCGCATCCCGCAGCGGTCAGCACGGTCAGCGCTGATAACGCGGCGATAAACATTTTTCCCAATCTATTTTTTCTCATCATTCCAACCTCCCGCCGGTCATTTCTCCTCCGAATTTCACACTTCCTAATTATAGTTGCTATGGCAAGCCTTTGTCAAGTATCCGCGGCCCCGGAAGCAGCACCAGGCCCTGAACGGCACCTCGCCCTGGGACGCCGCGTTCTGACGGCAGCCGCCGTGAACCGAACCGCCGCCATATATTGCTTTCCGGCGGGAACTGCGTTATAATGACAGTATGTAACTGCTTACATTTGTATTTTGGGGACCGTTTTAAGGAGGATTCATGGCACTGACCATCTACGACATCTCAAAGAAAGCCGGCGTTTCCATCGCGACCGTCTCCCGCGTTTTAAACGGAAACGGCAGCGTGAAACCCGCCACCAGGGAAAAGGTGCTGCGCGTTATCGAAGAATATGACTACACCCCCAACGCCTTTGCCCGCGGGATGGGGCTGCGCTCCCTGCGCACCATCGGCATCCTCTGCGCCGACTCCTCCGACCTTGTCCTCGCAAAGGCCGTCTACTTTCTGGAGCGGGAGCTCCACGCCAACGGCTACGAATCCCTGCTCTGCTGCACGGGCTACCAGCTGAGCGACAGAAAGAACTACATCAACCTGATCCTGTCAAAAAAAGTGGACAGCCTGATCCTTGTGGGCTCCAATTTTATCTCTGCCGCCGAGGAGGACAACGAATACATCCGGGAGGCCGCCCGGCAGGTTCCCATCATGCTTCTGAACGCCTCCTACGACTGCCCGAACGTGTACAGCACGCTCTGCGACGATCACGCCGCCATGTTCGAGGCCGCATCCATCCTGATCCGCTCGGGAATCCAGGATATTCTCTACCTTTACGACTCCAATTCCTACAGCGGCGTCAAAAAGCTCAGCGGGTACAGGGACGCCATGAAAAGTCATGGGCTCGGCGACTGCGAACATCTGATCCGCTATTACGACGGAAAGCCCGATCAAATCAACGCGATTACCGATTTTATCTGCCGGATCGCAGACGATGGCACCGTCTTCCACGGGATCATCGCCTCAGACGATTCCCTCGCCATCGGCGCGCTGAAATACGCCCACAGGAGGGGGATTGACATCCCCCGGGAACTCTCCATCATCGGCTGCAACAACTCCATGCTGACCTCCTGCTGCGAGCCGGAGCTCACCAGCGTGGACAACCGCCTGGAAGACCTGACCCACACGCTGGTAAAGACTCTCTTAGGGGTCCTCTCCGGGAAGGAACCTCCCGCCCAGCGCATCTTTCCGGCCAGGCTGATCAAGCGGGGCACTACCGTTTAACTTCCGTATTCCTGCGGCCTTGGGCCGCCGGCTTATAAAAAACATATTACAAGGAGGAACCTGACATGAAAGCATTCATGGATAAAAACTTCCTGCTCTCCAATGAGACGGCGAAGGAACTCTACTTCGGCTGGGCGGCGGACACTCCCGTGCTGGACTATCACTGTCACATCAACCCCCGGGAGATCTGGGAGGACAGAAAGTTTGAAAACATCACCCAGGTCTGGCTGGGCGGGGACCACTACAAATGGCGCTTTATGAGATCCTGCGGCGTGGAAGAAGCCTATATAACGGGCGACGCCCCCGACAGGGAGAAATTTATGAAATGGGCCGAGTGCCTTGGAAAGGCCATCGGCAACCCCCTCTTTCACTGGAGCCATCTGGAACTTCGGAAATACTTCGGTTACGACGGCATCCTGAACAAAAACACCGCCGGGGAAGTCTGGGAGCTCTGCAGCCGCAGACTGGCCGATCCCTCCATGAGCGCCCGGGGGCTCATCCGGCAGTCCAATGTCACCCTGATCTGCACCACCGACGATCCCGCCGACTCCCTGGAGTATCATAAAAAGATCGCGGAGGACGACTCCTTTCCAGTACAGGTGCTCCCCGCCTGGCGGCCCGACAAAGCCATGAATTTAGGAAAACCCGACTATCTGGATTACCTCTCCAAACTGGAACAGGTTTCCGGCGTAAAGATCGACAGTTTTGACGCCCTCTGCAGGGCCCTCCGCCTCCGCATGGATTTCTTCTCTTCGATGGGGTGCCGCGTGTCCGACCACGGTCTGGAGTACGTCATGTACCAGCCTGCAGAAAATGCGGAGATTGAAACTATCTTTGCAAAGAGGCTGAAGGGCGAGGCTGTGACAAAATCCGAAGAATTGAAATTCAAGACGGCATTCCTGCTCTTTTCCGGCAGGGAATACGCGAGAAGGAACTGGGTGATGCAGCTCCACTACGGCTGCAAGCGGGACAACAATACGCTGCGCTATGAGCAGCTGGGGCCGGATACGGGGTTTGACTGCATCAACAATTACACTCCCTCCGCCGAAATGACCGACCTTCTGAACGCCCTGTGCAAAACGGACGAGCTGCCGAGGACCATCCTCTACAGCTTAAACCCCAACGACAACCAGGCCATCGGCACCATCATCGGCTGTTTCCAGGATTCCACCGCCGCTGCCAAGATCCAGCAGGGGAGCGCCTGGTGGTTCAACGACCACAAGACGGGGATCCAGGATCAATTGACCTCCCTGGCAAATCTGGGGAACCTCTCCGGTTTTGTAGGCATGCTGACCGATTCCAGGAGCTTTCTGTCCTACACCCGCCACGACTACTTCCGCCGCATCCTCTGCAATCTCCTGGGGACCTGGGTGGAGAACGGCGAATATCCAGCGGACTTCGAGACTCTGGGGGAGATCGTGAAGGGCATCAGCTACAACAACGCCGTGAACTACTTCGGCTTTGATCTGGAGAAGGCCTGAAACTTTACGGCCTGCCCCTCCCCAGGCATCGGTCCGGGGAGAAGGCAGGCCGTTTTTTTAACTAATTTTTCTATCGCATCCGGTCCGAAAACTCCTCCAGCTGCTCCCTGACGTGCTGGAAGCAGCGCATGATCTTCGGGTTGAATACGCCGCACTCCCCTTTTACAATCATGTCATAGGACTTCTGATAGCTGTAGCTCTGCTTGTAGATACGCTTGCTGACCAGAGCGTCGTACACGTCCACGATGGAGACGATCTGGGCGCTGAAAGGGATATCGTCCCCCTTCAGGCCGTCCGGATAACCGGCACCGTCGTACCTCTCGTGATGATGCCGGCAGATCTCGTAAGTGATCCGGTACTGCTCGTCGTCCTGCACGTCCGCCAGGAGGCGAAGCATCTCGCAGCCACGGGTCGTATGTCCGCACATCACCTCGCGCTCGGAGGCGGTGAGGGGACCGGGCTTTAAGAGAATGCTGTCCGGTATGACGATCTTTCCGATGTCATGGAGCGCGGCCGCCCGCACCACCTGCGTCCGGTACTGCTCGGTCAGGCCCTCCTCCGGGTACAGCTCCACATAGCCGTTTATCATGATCTCCGTCATTCCCTTGACCCGTTTGATATGCATTTCCGAACCCGTATCCCGGAACTCTACCATACAGGCGACGGTATCCATGAGATTGTTGTAAAACTTATTCAGCTTCTCCGTCTGCTCCACCAGCGCGTCCTTCAAAGTCCGGCAGTTGTGGTACATCTCGACGATGTTGTCCACCTCCCTGCGGACGATCTGCGCTGAAAAAGGCTTGTGGATCACCGCCATGGCACCCATGGTATAACAGGCGACCTCCAGGGAAGGATCCGTATTGGCCGTCACCATGGCGATGGGAATATCCCGGAAATTCGGACTGGATTTCAAAACCTGCAGAACCTGATAGCCGTTCAGCACGGGCATCACGAGATCCAGGAGGATGACCACGATATCCTTTCCCCGCTTTCCCAGCTGCAGAATGGCCTCTTTTCCGTCCTTCGCCAGTATCACGTCATAGTCCGTCCCGAAGATCTGAAACAGAAGCTCTCTCTCCAGTTCATCGTCGTCCACTGCTAAAATGGCTTTTCTCATGCCGCTCTCACCTTCCCCTCACATGCTCCCTCGTCAGCGTGATCCCATTCGTAATGGTCTGACCGATGGTCTTTTTATTTCCGTTGATGATAAAGAGGACTCCCTCCTGCAGTTCCCCGTGGATCTTTACATAGGCTTTCAGAGCCTTCCTGCGGACCGCGTTCAGCCGGTCGATCTCCCGGTTGTGATCCTCCATCTGGCGCTCCAGGGAGCCCATGGCCAGGAGCGTCCTCACATAAAGCGCGTTGGATGACGCGCTGCCGGCTCCCAGAAGCGTCTCCAACTGTTCCTTGCCGGCCTGGAGCTGGCTGAGCTGGTCCGAGACGGCATCCGCGGCCTTCTGCACCTCCTGGATACGGCTGTCCAGCCCCGCGATATCTCCCACATTGAACACAGTTCTTACGCCCATGTAGTTGCCGATCATGACCGCTTCCACGCTTGCGGCCGCCGTGACGTGTCCTCCCATGATCCGCGCTTTCCTGCCGTGGGCCGTCACACGGTCGTCCGTCACCACGTCGCAGTTCAGGAAATAATTCCCCTCCACGGCTCCCCGGGCCCGGAGATTCGCATTCTCGAAAAATTTGCCCCGGAGGTTTCCCCCCGCCGAGATGAGCCCGTGGCCGCCGCCGTTCACGCCGCCCTTGATGACAATATCATGCTCGGAAAACAGGCTGGCGCTCTCCACAAAACCCTCCACGATGATATTTCCCGAGGCGCGGACCGTGGCCATGCTGCCCACGTTTCCAAAGATATGTATGGTTCCCTCGTACTCCACGCTCTGATAATAGGTCACGTCACCCCGGACGCTGTAAACGTTCCATATGTTCAGCGTCCCGTTCATCTCATTATAAGCGGGATATCCTTTTTCCGCCGCCAGATAAACCTGCTTTTCCGGATTGTATGTAAATCCGACGCCCCTGAGCTCCGGCAGTTCCTTTCCGGCCGTGCCGTCCACCGTTATCCCCGACACCGTCACCCCGAAGACGTCGGACTCGGCCCGGTGGTATTTTACAAGGACCTGGCCCGGCATCACGCTCTCCACCATGTTTACATTGGTGTAATCTATCTCCTCGTTTGGCTGAACGAACTGAAACTGGTCCATTCCGCTTTCAAACTTCGGCTCATACCACCCGTCCCTGCCGTTGGATGGCTTCTTTCCCAGCGCCGCGCAGATTTCCGTCCCGGTCAGATTCTGCCGGACGGCCTCCCGAACCGCATCCTCCTGAAGGCCATATACGATATTCCTCTCCTCCAGGATGCCGAGGATCTTCGCCTCGGTGATCTCGGACAAAGGCCGCTTCGGGATCGTGATATAGGCCGACATGCAGTCGTCGCTGACACGGACCTGAATCCCGGTGGAATCGTCCGTAACGCTCCTTCCATACTTTTTCGGATCCGCCTTGTACGCCTCCGCAAAGAGTTTCGTCCTGCTCTGATACATGTCCGTCGCAGACAAGATCAGCTTCGCATAGCTTGCCGCGTCCAGGCCATTCTCCAGGCCGAAACGGATCTCCCGCATCTGGCTTGCGGAAAACAGCGGGTTGTCGTACAAACTGACATCCAGTCCCTCCGCCAGGCCGAAACGGATCTCCCGCATCTGCATCCAGTTGTACGCCGGGTTTGCAAACCTCCTGACATCCAGCCCCTGCCCGCGCCCCATCTGAATCTCCGCGATCTGCGCCTCTCCGTAATCCGCTTCCTCCATGGCCTTTGCATCGGAATAATCGATCTCAGGCACCTCAGCCTCCACCTCCGGCTCGGGTGCCCCTTCATCCGTCAAAGATGCAATGCCGTTTATCTTATCCAGCAGCGCATCGACATCGATCGACTCAATGGAATTCTGCATCTTCTCCGGCTTCTGAGACCGATCCTGTCCCGCCATAATATCCCCTCTCAGACCGGCGTCCCATTCGACGCCGCCTGTTTTCCTCTCATTCTTTCTTCATGAAAAAATATTATACCATCAACGGCCATCCCGGTCAATTCGTTTTGCTTCTCCAAAACAGGCCGCTATTCCACCGGATCCACGCCGTCGCACTTCGGGATCGTGTCGATGGACCCGTCTTCATTATAGGTAAATTCCGCCACGCAGACGGAGCGGTGGAACAGGCTCCCCCCGGGAAGCTCCCCGGTGTGGTAGAACAGATAGGAATGTCCCTTAAAGTCCGCGATCCCGGGATGATTGGTAAAGACGCCTCCCTCCTCCGTCATCAGGACGCCGCCGTACTTCCAGGGTCCCGTAGGATTTTCCGAAGTGGAATATGCGAGATGCTCATTGCGGCCCTCCCCCTCGGCAAAGGCGGCGTACACCATATAATAGATCCCGTTCCGCTTGTAGAACCAGGGGCCTTCCCCGTAAGAGGTTCCGGTCATGTGCCCGCCCTTTGCAAAAGCCTCCTCGGTCATGGGGATCTTCACGATTCCCACCTTCTGGTCGTAGGAGACCATATCCGGATTCAGCAGAACGTATCTGAGCTCCGGGTTTCCAAAATAGAGATATGCCTGACCGTCGTCGTCAATAAAGACAGTGGGATCGATGTCATTCCAGTCCCCCTCGTCCACCAGGGGCTCCCCAAGGTCCCGGAAGGGTCCCGTGGGAGTATCCGAAATCCCTACGGCGATGGCCATGCCGCCGTCCTTCTTATGCACCGGACAGTAGAGATAAAACTTCCCGTTTCTCTCGACGGCCTGGGGTGCCCACGCCCGGTCGTCCGCCCACTCGATATCGTCCAGGGAAAAAATCTTGCCGTGATCCGTCCAGTGTACCATGTCCCTGGTCGAAAAACACCGCCAGTCGTACATCGTGTAAAAGTCGTTTACCAGTTGGTCCTCATCGTGGGTCGTGTAGAGATAAAGCGTATCTCCGCAGACCATCGGGGCCGGATCCGCCGTGTAGATCGTGTCGATGATGGGGTTCTTTCCCCTTTTCTGATTGCCGTCCATGTGTCCCACATTCCCTCCTTTTTGTCAATCCTAAAAACTGTCACCCGGCGACTCGCCCTCACCCGGCAGCCGCGCGCTGCAACAGCCTGTTATTTCAATTATACTGGTTTTATCCAAATTTGCAATCGTCTGCCGCCTGATTTCTCAAAAATTGTCTTTCCGGCAAGATTTCCGACGGGATTTCCGCCAGGACGCCTCCGCGGAACGCGCCGTCCCCGCCCCTTTTCATTTGACACTTTTCGATTTTTATACTATCATGAAATCAAGCGGCATCCTTATCAGCGGCAAGGGTTTTCAGCCGCCGCGGAGGGACTCGCCGCCGGAGCTGCGCATCCGGCAAAATTCATAGTCAAAAGGAGTTCATTGAATTATGAAAAAGAATTTACTCAGATCATTATCCCTGCTCATGGTTATCGCCCTCGTGGGCTGTGCCGGCCCGGAGGGCGGCGGTTCTTCCTCTGATGACAGGAATGAAACAAGTCAGGAAATCTCCACGGAAACTGACGGATCCGATTCCTCCGCCGAGTCTGAAGCATCTTCCGAATCTGAAACGCCTTCGGAACCTGAAACTTCCCCCCTGCCGGAGGAGGACCCCTTAAACGGCCTTTCTCTAAAAGAGCTCTTTTCGGAACACGGCATGAAGGTCGGCACCTGCCTGTCCTCCCAGATGATCGGCAGGATCTCCACAAATCAGCTGATCCTGGAGCAGTTTGACAGCGTCACCATGGAAAATTCCATGAAGCCCGACTACATCTTCAACCAGAAGAAGAGCCAGGCGGACGGCCGCCTCGTCGTGGAGTTTAACCAGGACGCCATCAAGATGATGGACTGGGCAAAGGAAAACGGCTTTTCCATGCGGGGCCACACCCTGGTCTGGTACAGCCAGACGCCCGAGTGGATCTTTCACAAGGATTTTGACAAAAAGAATGAGTATGTGGACCGGGACGAAATGCTCGCCCGTATGGAGGACATGATCCGGCAGGTATTTGAAAAGCTGGAGGAACTGGGGTATCTGGATCTCTTCTACGCCTACGACGTGGTGAACGAAGCCTGGATGGAGGACGGCACGATGCGCCAGAACCACTGGTCCGACATCATCGGCGACGATTACCTGTGGTACGCCTTCTACTACGCGGACAAATACGCCCCCGAGAGCATCGACCTCTACTACAATGACTACAACGAACAGTTTAAGACCCAGACCCTCTTCGACTTTGTAAACACCCTCGTTGACGAGGACGGCAGATACCTGATCGACGGCATTGGCTTCCAGGCCCACCTCTACACCTCCGACGATCTGGGACAGTATTTTGAGACTGTAGACAAATTAAGCGAAACAGGCTTGAAAATTCAGCTGACCGAGCTGGACGTCTGCCTGGGAAAATATCTGGAACCCCTGTCGGCCACCGAAGAAAACCTGCAGGCCCAGGGCCGTTTTTACTACGAGCTGATCAACGGACTGTTTGAGCGGGTGGACGCGGGTTCCGTCAAGATGGATGCGCTGACTTTCTGGGGCTTCAGTGATTCCCTTTCCTGGAGAAAGGAATACAGCCCCCTGCTCTTTAACACAGCCCTGCAGCCAAAGTACGCCTACTACGGCGCGATGCAGATCCAAGAATCCGCCGGTTATTAAGCGAAAGGGCGGACGCGGCAGGATGCGCAGAATACAACGGAATCAATCATCTGAAAAAGTACCAGGGAGGACCGAATGAAAACATACAATCATTTATATGAGTCGCCGGAATACTTTAACAGCTATCTTGACGGGATAGGCCTTGACAGAGAAAGGGAGGTCCTGATCCGCATCCACAGCACCCGCCACAGCATGGCCGAGATACAGGATCTTGCAAAGGAGATCAAAAGCCTCCTTCCCAACGCGGTCATCGTGGGCTGCAGTTCCACCATGATCATCTGCGAGGGCAAGATCCTGGCGGACTCCTGCCTGCTCTCCATCACAGCGTTCGAAAAATGCGTGATCCGCCAGGCCATGTTTTCCTGCATGGCGGAGGACGGCAGTGAAAAAAGCGGGGAGGACCTCTGCCGCCAGGTATCCGAAGAACTGATCCGGGACGACCAGGGGCTCCTTCTGGTCTTCTTCCCCCTCTCCTACTATAAGACGGCCAAATTCGTCTCCTGCATGAACCGGGAAAATCCGGGGATCCGCATGATCGGCGGCGTGTCCTATATCCTGAACGAAGTGTATCACGAGGCCGAAAATTATGCCTATGTGCTCTCCGAAACAAACGCGTCCACGGTCAGCATGGCCGCCGCCCTGATCACGTCGCCCGACATTCACATCTATCAGAACGCCATAAACGGCGTGGAAGCCATCGGGAGAAGCTATGAAGTAACCCGGGTACACGAGCATTTCGTGGACGAGATCGAGGGCGTGGACGCCGCGGAGTGGTACGAAGAGATGCTGGGCCGGGAGGAGCTGGCAAAGGATCCCAACCTGGCGGGGATCTTCCCCCTGGTAAACGCCAGGACGAAATTGTCTCATAACGTTGTATTTGAGCCCTTCGATACCCTTCCGGAACCATACAAATCCGAAAAGAGGAACCGGATCAATCTGTTCAGCGAGATCACGAAGGGCATGCGTTTTTCCCTGGGCTATTTTGATCCCCAGAAGATCATCGACCAGATGAACCATGTCTACGCCCGGCTTCACGAGGAACCGGCGGAGACCCTGTTCGTGTACGACTGCCTGGCCAGGATGTGGATGCTGCACGACTGCGCTTCCTGGGAGACGGCCCAGTTTGAGACTACCAATATGAGCGGCTGCATGATGGCGGGGGAGATCGGCTATGTGGACGACCGGAACGTCTATGCCAACTCCACATTTATGATCGCCGCCCTCTCGGAGGATCCTCAGGCCCATATCCCTCTGAAGGAAAAGGCCCTCCAGAACATTTCCGAATTACAGTACAACAACGTGCAGATGATCAACTACCTTCTGACCACGGGCAACAAACAGCTGAACCGGCAGTTAAACGAGCAGTACAGCCGGATGCAGCGGGCCATGTTCCACAACGAAAACCTCGACCTGGAAAATCAGACCCGATTCCTCCTGGACTGGGAAAACGAGGGGCTGGACAAGGCCGCGGTATTTTCCCTGAAGAACAAACGGGTGATCCGGCTGTTCTTAGGTCAGGTGAACCTTTGGGAGGAATTAAAACAGATCTATAAGCGACTCTCCGAAGAATTGTCGGACAGGGGACTGCGCTTTTACAGTTATGAGGACTGCGGGCTTTTGATCGCCGGGGAACTTCACATGACCGACGAGACCTTTACCTCCCTTATGCAGGAGACCCTGGATCAGCTGAACGCCGTCATCTGCAGGGAGTTTGTCTTCTCCTACGAGTGCGCCCTTGTCATGCACGAGGACGACCCACTCTCCAAGCTCGACGAAACCCTCCAGTATGCGGAAAAACACCTGCTCTCCTTTGCCGTTCACGGCCAGATGCAGGAGGAGGCCGCCGACATCAAAAAGGAAATGCACCTTCTTCAGATCCTCAGGGAGGCGATCGTACAGGACCGCGTCATCCCCTATTTTCAGGGGATCTACGACAACCGCGCCGGCCGCATCAACCTTCACGAGGCGCTGATCCGCATTTCGGACGCCGAAGGCAGACTGTATTATCCCGACCAGTTCCTGCCGATCGCCAAAGAATACAACCTGTATGAACCCCTCTCCGTGGTCATGGTGAAAAAAGTCATGGAAATGTTCTTGAATCAGGGGAGGCGGGTCAGCATCAATTTAAATGTGCGGGACGTCTACGACCGGGAAATGATCCGCATGATCTTCCGCTATCTGGAGCAGGAAAAGCACCCGGAAAACTTTATCTTCGAGCTCGTGGAGAGCGAGGAGGTCCAGGACTACGACTATATCCACCAGTTCGCGGACAGCATCCACGAATACGGCGCAAAGATCGCTATCGACGACTTCGGCACGGGCTTTTCCAATCTGATGCATATCATCAGGATCAACGCCGACATCATAAAGATCGACGGCGGGATCATCAAGGAGCTCCTCTGCGACGAGAAATGCCGGGAATTTATCGAGATGATCAACAACTGGTGCATCCAGAAGGGCAAGGAAGTCGTCGCGGAATATGTGGAAAATGAAGAGATCCAAAAGCTTCTGGAAACCATGAACGTGACGTATTCCCAGGGCTATTATTTCTCCAAACCCTCCAGGTGGGAGGACTGTCAGGCGTGACGGGCCCGGCGGATCGTCACTGCTCCCCGATCCGGCTGTATACTTCAACCGCGTCCAGGACATGATAGGGCTCCGTCCAATGAGTGCCGTCCGCTTTCGCCGTCACCAGGATATACTCCCGCCCGCCCACTTCCGCAAGGCTTGCCAGGCACAATCCGGCTTCGTCCGTATAGCCGGTCTTGCCCCCGAGGATCCTGCCGCCTGTGACCTCCGCGCTTTCCAGGGACTCTGACAGGGTGCTGTAAAACGTCACCCCGTCCGGGTGGAGGTCCGACGGGGGCATACTGTACCGGCTGCTGGTAAAGATCTCATAAAAGACCTCGTTTTTTAAGGCATATTGCAAGAGCGCGGCGATATCCCCCACGGAAGAATAATGCTCCGGATCGTGAAGGCCCGTGGAATTTTGAAAGTGCGTCTGCTTCAATCCCAGTTCCTCCGCCTTTTCGTTCATCCTGTCCGCGAACCCCTCTTCCGACCCGTCTATCAGATCCGCCAGGGCGATGCAGCACTCTGCCCCGGAGGGGAGCATGGCCCCATAGAGCAGGTCCTTCTTTCTCACCGTCTCTCCCGGCAGGAAACCTGCCAGGGACGCGTTCTCCTCATACAGCTTTTCAAAGATACCTCTGGGAACCACAACCTTTTCATTCAAATCCTCCGTATTCTCGATCGCCAGTATGACGGTCATGATCTTTGTCAGGGAGGCCGGGTAGATCCGCTCTTCGCTGCCGCGCTCTGCAAGGATTTCCCCCGAAACCCGGTCCATGAGGACCGCATAAGGACTGTATAGATGATCCAGATTGTCCCAGGCCTCTTTCTGCCCGGCCCCGATATCTTTCGGATCACCCCCGGCCTCTTGCCGTTCGCCCCAGGCGTCTTTCCGCCCGCCATCCTCAGAAAATTTGATATCTTCCCCTATCAGGCCCCAAATATTCTTGTTCTCGGCGCCGGATTCATCCTGCTTCGAGGGATCCCCCTGTTTGACACTCAGGATCACAACCCACAGGACCAGCAGCGATAACGCCAGATCCAGAAAGGCCCGGACCAGCCTCCTGTTTCGCAGGCGGCGGTCGTTTCTTTTTCTTCTCCCTCCCGCCTGCGTCGTTTGATTTCTGTGCTCTCTCATAAAACCATAAGCCTCCCTTTCCTGCATCCTCCAAGATTTATTCCCCACATTTTTCCGTATCAAAAAAGCGCCCCACCCTGATACCGATACCGTATCAGAAAACGAAGCGCTGTTCTTCTCTTTTTTCTATGAAATTTCTTACGATTTTCTCACGTTGCGGGCATGACGATCTCAAATTCCACCGTCTCATCCCGGCTGCGGGCGCTGATTGTGCCGCCGTGGAGCGTTACGATCTCCTTCGCGATGGCCAGCCCCAGTCCCGCTCCCCCCGTTTCCGAACCCCGGGCGGCGTCCAGACGGAAAAACTGGTCAAAGATACGGTCCAGCTTATCCTGGGGGATCGTGTTCCCGCTGTTTTGGAACAGGATGTCCGCCCGGCCTTCCCGCACTGCGGCGGTGATCGTGATCACCGTATCCGCAAAACTGTAATTCACGGCGTTTCGCAGCAGATTATCCAACACCCTCTGCATTTTATCGACGTCGCAGCGCAGCTTCATATCCGGCTGGGCGTGAAGGACACATTTTAAGTTTTTCTCCGCAAGCATCGGCTGGAACTCAAAAGCAAGCTGCTCCAGGAGCCGCGTCAGATTCACCTCGCTGTATTCCAGCGTGATATTGGAGAGATGAAGGCGCGTGATCTCAAAAAATTCGTCGATCAGATCCTCCAGATGCTGCGCCTTCTCCAGGGAGATCGAAAGATACTTCTCCCGCAGTTCCTCCGGGAGCTGTTTCTTGTCGCAGAGCAATGTCAGATACCCGATCACCGACGTGAGGGGCGTCTTTAAATCGTGGGCGAGATAGACGATCAGCTCGCTTTTCCGCTGCTCCGCCGCCTCCGCAGCCTGTTTCCTCTCCTCCAGCGTGTGCCGGATCAGATTGATCTTCTTTTCCACCGCCGCCAGCTCGCGGGGAAGCACGACGTCGTCAGCTTTCTCTTCCGTGAGCGTGTCTATCCCCCGGTTGATCGCATTGAAATACCGGGAGAAAATGGTCAGATAGATCCGCAGAATGATCAGGAAAACCGCCACCACCGTCCCAAGGAGCAGCAGATCCTTATGATTTCGGAACACCTGGCGGTAAACCTTTCTCGCAGCCTCATAATCTCCGTAAATATATCTTTCCATAAACATGACTATGGAGTTTGCGAACCGCTCATGGATCCAGCCCTGATAGACTACGTACACGATCCCCACGGCGGCGAGCATCATGAGGACCGTCCCGATAAAGACCTTGATCTCAAGCCTTCTGAATTCGCTTCCCATCCCCAGCCGGTTTCTCTGTTTACTCAATGGTATATCCCACTCCCCACACGGTTTTGATAAACTTCGGTTTCCTCGATGGCTCCTTTAGTTTTTCCCGGAGCCTGCCGATATGCGTCATCACGGTGTTGTTGCTGTCCAGATACTTTTCTCCCCAGACGTTTTCGAACAATTCCTCGGAAGAGACGACCCTTCCCCGGTTCTCGCACAAATACCAGAGGATCGAAAACTCCAGGGGCGTCAGGACGACCGCGCTGCCATACAGACTGCATTTATGGGTATCCCGGTTGATCACCAGCCCCCTGATATCGTACTCCGCGGCTGACGCTTCCCCCTCCCCGGCGCGCTCCGCCCGGTTGTACCGCACATAGCGGCGCAGCTGCGTCTTTACCCTGGCGGCCACCTCCAGGGGATTAAAGGGCTTCGTGATATAGTCGTCCGCCCCGATCGTAAGCCCCAGGATCTTGTCGGCGTCCTCCGTCTTCGCGGTCAGCATGATGACCGGATAATAATACCTCTCCCGGATCTTCTGACAGATGCGGAGCCCGTCCACATCCGGCAGCATCAGATCCAGGATCGCCAGGTCCAGCTTCTCCGTCTCGATACATTCCAGAGCGTCCCTGCCATTATAAAACTTATACACCGTATATCCGTCGTTTTTCAGATACACCTCTATCAGATCCGCGATCTCTTTTTCATCATCCACGATCAAGACTTTTTCATTCATTTGGGAAACACTCCTCCGCATCCAGATGAACCGCATCCTAACAAAACAGCGGGGAAATTCCCCGCCGTTTGGAGAAAGGCATCTTATTTTGCCTTCCCTTGATTCGCAACGCGATTCATCTTTTCTGCCAACGCCTCCTTGTCACCCAGATAATACTTATCAATCGTATTAAAAGAGTCATCAAATTCATAGACAAGCGGTATCCCTGTGGGGATATTAACATTAACTATTTCGTCATCACTCGAATGATCAAAATACTTCACCAGGGCTCTCAAGGAATTGCCATGCGCTGCAATCAGCACTCTCTTTCCCGAAAGCATCATCGGTTTCATCTCTTCCTCAAAATAGGGAACAACCCTGGCAATCGTATCTTTCAGACTCTCTGTAAGAGGCAGCTTGGAAGGATCAATATTAAAATACGGCGTATGGAATCTTGGATTCCTTTCATCTTCCTCATCAAGCGCCGGAGGCTGAACGTCAAATGAGCGTCTCCAAATCTTAACCTGATCTTCCCCAAACTTCTTTGCCGTCTCAGCCTTGTTAAGTCCTTGAAGCGCGCCATAATGCCTTTCGTTAAGTTTCCAGCTTTTATATACGGGCAGCCACTGTCGATCCATCTCGTCAAGTACAATATTAAGCGTATGAATCGCTCTCTTTAAATAGGATGTATAGCAAACATCAAAATCAAATCCAGCAGCTTTTAGTTCCTGACCCGCTTTCGCCGCTTCTTTCATTCCAGTCTCTGACAATTCAACATCCGTCCATCCCGTAAAGCGGTTTTCAAGATTCCATTCACTTTCACCATGTCGTATCAGTACTAATTTCATCTTTCTCCTCCCTCTTAGCAGCACATCTCAGCAGCACATTTCCCCATAATCTACAACATATTGATAGATAAGAAAGCTAAACTAACTTACGACGTGCCCCCTGTTATAAAAGGTTAGCCAATCTATATCTCATAGTATCTATTCATATGTAAAATGTCAATACCCGCCAGAGTATTGTTTATCCTATTCAGATCGCTTTTCTTTTTGCTATGTATTTATTGATAATAAATCTCTCCTCATTTTTTGCAGCTATGTTTTCAAGGCACAAAAATAATCTTTTCCTCCCTCTTTTGTCCCAAAAAAGGGCAAGCGCATAATGGCCTGCCCTTTTGGGGATTACTTTTCATCTCACATTTTACAAGCTGCGAAGCACTCACGATAGTTCATCTCGCATTTCACAAGCTGCGAAGCACTCACGATAATCCATCTCGCATTTCACTGGCTGCGAAGCACCTTCGAGGTAGGTGTGTAATCAAACACCTCAGGTAAAATACTTCTACCCAAACGCATTATACAACGAATCCATTATGTTATGCAAGTTTTTTTGAGCCGGGAGGCAAACATAATACCTCGTATGCAAAATTGTGCTTTTTCCGCTCTATCACGCTGCAGTCCGGCGTAAGAGAAACAGGACTTGGTTATGTCGGCTTTTTCTCCTCCAATGCCAGCACTTCCTCGATGCTCATCTCCATGATCCCCGGAAGCTGGTAATTGTCCCAGAGAAGATCGTACAACAGGTTCCGCGTCTCCTCCGGAAGATTGCTGAATTGTTTCCCACTTTTCGTTATGTAGGATCCCGCTATGAAGCTCCTGTCCTCTGCTTCCTCCTCCGCTTCCACCGTCACCCAGAATCTCGTGTCCACTTTGTTTAAGTCCAGCATGTTTATGTTCCTCCTCTTCTATATCTTTTATTTGATCTGTCCTAAGTCCATAGGCTATCCACAGCTTGCAGACCAAAATTTGATTGTACAGCAAATTTTTCCTTTGTTCCTTCTGGATGATCTGCTCTCCAATCCATAATAATTATGTCGGTCTTTTCTCCCCCAGTGCCAGCACTTCCTCGATGCTCATCTCCGTGATCCCCGGAAGCTGGTAATTGTCCCAGAGAAGATCGTACAGCAGGTTCCGTGTTTCCTCCGGAAGATTGCGGCATTGTTTCCAATGATTTCCTATGTAGGATCCCGCTATGAAGCTCCTGTCCTCTGCTTCCTCCTCCGCTTCCGGCGTTACCCAGAATCTCGTGTCCACTTTGTTCATGTCCAGCATGTTCCTGTTCCTCCTTTTCTATTTTGGCATTATTAAAAATTTTTTGGGGGACCAGGTTTTAAGCAAAATCGGCTTTTCACCATAAAAAATGTTGTTCCACTTTGTAAATCTGTCCACCATTCCGCTTGTTTTTAAATTTCCCCCAATTTTCTTCGGTATCCTTCCAATGCCTTATCGCAGTCCAGATCAGCAAAATGCACATATACTTGGTATCCTTCCGCTTTTGCAATTTTGATATATTTCTGTAAAAGCTTTATGGAATCACTGCCCACTTGGGGAAGAACCTTGTATTTCGGAAATTTCTTTTTTGCTTCGTCATTAACAATTAAGCGACTCTTAAATGCTGACGAAATAGGATCAACTAATGAGGAAGATTTACCCGATGCGGGCAGAACATGATAATGTCCAGATGTGCTTCCTTATTGACAATTCCATTATATAATCGTTTCACTATCTATGTCAACCACATTTTTTTCGCTCAAAATTGAAATTTTAAATTCCACTCTCAAATCCCTTGGTGGAATTTACTTCTGCACGAGTAGGATTTACCTCTGCATATACTTGTGGTATGATCTTTCTGTCCTTCTGACAGCAGTAGAAGGAGATACACCATGAGCAAATACATACCAGGCAACCAGAAACACCTCACCCTTGATGACCGCAGGTACATTGAAAGAGCCTTGAACCAGGGTTGCTCTTTTAAGGATATTGCCAGGTTCCTCTGTAAGGATCCCACTACCATCTCAAAAGAGGTCAGAAACCACCGTCTTAGTGACTGGTACCACAAAGGCACTTTTTACAATGCCCACAACTTCTGTGTGCACCGCTATCACTGCAGGAGAACCAATGTATGCGGCAAGATCATCCTGTGCAGCATCAAATGTACTTCCTGCCCTACCTGTAACCAGACATGCCCTGACTTTGCCAGGGAACGCTGCGGCAGGCTCGATAAGGCTCCTTATGTCTGCAACGGCTGTACCAAGGCGATCAACCACTGCACCATCGCACATAAGTACCGCTATGACGCCAAATTCGCTGACAGAAAGTACCGGGAGCGTCTGCAGGATTCCCGCTCCGGCATCTGCCTGACAAAGCACGAACTCCGGCAGAAGGATATGGTCATCTCGCCTCTGATCGCGCAGGGACAATCCCCTTATCAGATCCTCACCAACCATCCGGAACTTGATATGTCTGTCAGGACTCTTTACAACTATCTGGACGAAGGGATCCTCACCGCCAGGAACATCGACCTGAAGCGCAAGGTGAAATTCAAACCCAGGAAATGCCACAAGTCACAGATCACGGAGCGGGCTGTCTTTCAGGGAAGATTGTATTCTGACTTTCTCTCCCTCGGGCTGGATCACTGGACGGAAATGGATACGGTCCATTCTTCCAATGATTCCCAAAAAGTCCTTCTGACTTTTTTCCTCAAGCGCGAGAAACTGTTTCTTGCCTTTCTCATGAACCGCTGTACAAAAGGGGCTGTCCGACTGGTCTTTGACCGTCTGGAAAAGAAGCTGGGCGCTCATGACTTCCTTTCCCTTTTCGGTACCCTGCTGACAGACAGGGGTTCTGAGTTTGGCGATCCTGATGCGCTTGAAAAAGGCATCAACGGGATGGAACGCTCCAGCATTTATTATTGCGACCCTATGCGCAGCGGGCAGAAAGGCGGCGTAGAACAGGCCCATGCCATGCTCCGCATGGTCCTTCCCAAAGGGACGAGTTTTGAATTCCTGACCCAGTGGGATGTGAACCTGATCGTCAATCACATCAATTCCACCCCCAGGGAAAGCCTTGCCGGAGAAACGCCCTACGCTGCCGCTTTGAGAACATATGGTGAAAGTGCTTTAAAAGCACTTCAGCTTAGGCCGGTAGCTCCCGATGAAGTCAACCTGACGCCCAAGCTGATTAAATATAACCGCTAACCAACTCACAAAAATCTGCTGTCAGGATGGAATTCAGATCTTCACATTTTTCCCATGTGTCCGGTGGAATTTAGTCATGCACCCTAAACCCCCAGCGGTCTGTTCTCTATGCCCGGAAATCAGATGTTTTGTAAGAAGTCACCTTGATTATAACATCTGGCAGACATTTTGACCATTAAAAATATATAAAATACGCCAAAATTTAAAACAAGGTGGAATTTACTTCTTCACTGGAATTTCGAATTTCAAGTCAGCACATTTTTTTCGCCGACATCCTCAAGCAGCATTGCCGCAAACAGGACGACCTTACATCTGCCATATTTTCTGCCTTTCTTCCACAGAAAAATACCGCCCTGCATTTCACAAGACGGTATTTTCCAAAAAAAGCATATGGATTGTCACATCTGTACCCTACATATGCCCATCATTAAGTTACTTTATGATTTTCAACAACTGAACAAGTTCATGCGGTTCATAGCCTGCTCTATCTGATAATCGGCTGTCAAATTTCTGAAACCCCATTGCCTGATAAAATGACAACAGTTTTTCTTCATTTGATGTTTCTAAAAATACTACCATACCTCCGGCTAAATATTGCAACTGCCTTATCTGTTTCATTGCTAATCCAAGCAGTTCCTCACCCGTGATACGCTCATTTGCGCCATTATGGTAATTCTTCCCAAGCTGTGCGATCAAATAAGCCGCCAGATTATAAGTGTGATTCAGCTCATTCAACTCACTTACCCTGGCCAATTTTTTTCTGACCGTATTGCTAAACGGTTCTGCATTTACTGTTATTGGCTTTATTGTAATGGCAAAGTATCCAACAAGCTCCGCATCTTCTGTCGAAAAAACAAGGTATGTAACAGATTGCTGTTTCTTAGCAAATTCAACTGAGTGATTCTTTGCAAACCTCTCCACATCCTTATTCTTCTCACACGAAAACTCGGAAAGAATCTGAAATAATTCATCCTCTCCGAGTTCTCCGTTTTGACCATTCAAATACTCACGAATGTTGAATACTGTATATTTATTTGTTTCCTGCATTCGCTTTCTTCCTTTTCTCCATAAATTTTGCAATATCTTTCGGATCGGTCAAAAAAGTTGCGCTCACTTTGATCGGGGGCGTCTGATCATTGGCAGACGCTTCAATCGCATCGGCGAACATCTCCACCTGCCTCTTGCCCGATATGACAAAATTTTTCGTGATGCTTGAAGTTGCCATAAGAAACACCTCCTTTGTCAGTACATGATTATTATTTGCCTGCAAATAATAATATGGCTCATCCCAAACATAGTTATTCTTTGCTTTCTCACACTTTCCTAACCGTATTTTATGATATTTACGCCGTTTTGGCAATAAATATATTATGAAATTTACATAAAATTTATATGTACGCCTCTTTCCGTTTTTCTTTTATTTTCATCCGTCTTTGTGTTCCGGCTGACTGCGTCTGGAACAGTTCCAGTTTTTCCCAAGCAAGCCTGTCTATGTAACGCGGCGCTTCCTTCGGCATCCCTGGACGCACGACAATAGGAGGTCCACCGGTCACCCGGTGAACCTCCTTTGTCTAAAACTTCCGGCAGAAAGCCCTGCTTTCCGCTTTTTAAGCCATTTTCATTTCATCCTGCCAAATCATATCCGGCGGCTGAAACTTATTTATTATTGATTGCTGCCTGTGCTGCTGCGAGGCGGGCAATAGGCACGCGGAAAGGAGAACAGGAAACATAATCCAGTCCGATCTTGTGGCAGAACTCTACGGAAGAAGGATCTCCGCCGTGCTCGCCGCAGATACCTACATGCAGCTTCGGATTTACAGGCTTGCCCAGCTTAATGGACATCTCCATCAGCTTGCCGACACCGGTCTGATCCAGCTTAGCGAAGGGATCATTCTCGAAGATCTTGGTGTCATAGTAAGCGTTCAGGAACTTCCCGGCATCGTCGCGGGAGAAGCCGAAGGTCATCTGGGTCAGGTCGTTGGTACCGAAGCAGAAGAAGTCAGCTTCCTTAGCGATCTCGTCAGCGGTAAGGGCTGCACGAGGGATCTCGATCATGGTACCCACTTCGTACTCCAGATTCACGCCTGCTGCCGCGATCTCGGCGTCAGCGGTCTCAACCACTACCTTCTTAACATACTTCAGCTCCTTCACCTCACATACGAGAGGGATCATGATCTCAGGCTTTACGTTCCAGTCGGGATGAGCAGCCTTAACCTCGATAGCGGCGCGGATGACAGCCTTGGTCTGCATCTTTGCGATCTCAGGATAGGTTACGGCAAGACGGCATCCTCTGTGGCCCATCATGGGGTTGAACTCGTGCAGTCCGGCGATGATCGTCTTGATCGCCTCAACGGACTTGCCCTGCGCCTTAGCCAGCTTCTCGATGTCCGCCTCCTCGGTGGGAACGAACTCGTGCAGAGGGGGATCCAGGAAACGGATGGTAACGGGATTGCCCTCAAGAGCCTCGTACAGAGCCTTGAAGTCGCCCTGCTGATAAGGCAGGATCTTCTCCAGAGCCGCCTCTCTCTCCTCAACGGTATCCGCGCAGATCATCTCACGGAACGCTGCGATTCTGTCCTCTTCAAAGAACATATGCTCGGTACGGCAGAGGCCGATACCCTCGGCACCTAGCTCACGGGCCTTCTTGGCGTCTGCGGGGGTGTCCGCGTTGGTTCTTACTTTCAGCTTTCTATACTTGTCCGCCCAAGCCATTACACGGCCAAAGGTGCCGGCGATGGTGGCGTCCACGGTGTCGATCGCACCCTTGTAGATGTTGCCGGTGGTTCCGTCGATGGAGATCCAGTCTCCCTCAACGAAGGTCTCGCCAGCCAGGGTGAACTTCTTATTCTCTTCATCCATTGCGATATCGCCGCATCCGGATACACAGCAGGTACCCATGCCGCGGGCAACCACTGCAGCGTGGGAAGTCATACCGCCGCGGACGGTCAGGATACCCTGGGCAGCCTTCATGCCGGTGATATCCTCGGGGGAGGTCTCCAGACGGACCAGAACGACCTTCTCGCCCCTTGCAGCCCACTCGGTTGCATCGTCAGCGGTGAACACTACCTTACCGCAGGCAGCGCCGGGAGATGCGCCAAGGCCCTTTCCGAGAGGCGTTGCAGCCTTCAGAGCCTTTGCGTCAAACTGAGGGTGAAGCAGGGTGTCAAGGTTACGAGGATCGATCATGGCAACTGCCTCTTCCTCGGTCTTGTGTCCCTCGTCAACCAGGTCGCACGCGATCTGCAGAGCGGCCTGAGCGGTTCTCTTACCGTTACGGCACTGCAGCATGTAGAGCTTTCTGTTCTCCACGGTGAACTCCATATCCTGCATGTCGTGATAATGATTCTCCAGGGTCTCGCAAACCTTGATGAAGTCCGCGTATGCCTCGGGGAACTCTTTCTCCATCTGCGCGATGGGCATGGGCGTGCGGACACCTGCCACAACGTCCTCGCCCTGGGCGTTGATCAGGAACTCGCCCATCAGCTTCTTCTCGCCGGTAGCGGGGTCACGGGTGAAGGCAACGCCGGTGCCGGACTCGTTGTTCAGGTTGCCGAATACCATGGGCATTACGTTTACAGCGGTACCCCAGGAATAAGGGATGTCGTTGTCGCGGCGGTACACGTTCGCACGGGGGTTGTCCCAGGAGCGGAACACAGCCTCGATAGCCAGCTTCAGCTGCTCAACGGGATCGGAAGGGAAGTCCTTTCCGAGCTGCTGCTTGTACTCTGCCTTGAACTGCTCTGCCAGGGTCTTCAGATCCTGAGCGGTCAGCTCCACGTCGTACTTCACGCCCTTCTCTTCCTTCATCTTGTCGATGAGCTGCTCGAAGTACTTCTTTCCAACCTCCATTACGACGTCGGAGAACATCTGGATGAAACGTCTGTAGGAATCATATACGAAACGCTCAAAAGAGGGGTCGGGGTTGCCTGCGATCATTGCTGCAACCACGTCGTCATTCAATCCAAGGTTCAGAATGGTGTCCATCATGCCGGGCATGGATGCTCTCGCACCGGAGCGGACGGAAACCAGAAGGGGATTCTTCAGGTCGCCGAACTTCTTTCCGTTGAGTTCCTCCATCTTCTTAACGTACTCCATGGTCTGAGCCATGATCTCGTCGTTGATCTTTCGTCCGTCCTCATAGTACTGAGTACAAGCTTCCGTGGTGATCGTGAAACCCTGGGGAACGGGAAGACCGATACCGGTCATCTCCGCAAGGTTCGCGCCCTTACCGCCGAGAAGATTGCGCATGGTCATGTCGCCTTCGCTGAACATGTAAACCCATTTTTTTGCCATTTTGCTTTCCTCCTGAATAAATATTTAGTTTTGATATGAGAGAATCCCCGGCATTCGGGAAATCCTCATGATCGGCGTTCGTCTGCTCTCAACAGAGCGCACACATTTATCATAACACAAAATGAGCAAAAGGCAATAGACAAAATTCCAAAATTTAGAAATGTAACTGCTTACATTCTCATTTTTGTCTTATTATTGATTTTCCTGATCTGTGCCGATTTGGATTGCGGTCCGCTGAGATCAGTGCTATAATTACAAAAAATCAGCTAAGGAGTATTAGACTATGCTTTCAGTCTTCTTAAATTGGATCTACATGTTGCTCACACTTTTCTGCATGGGCTTTTCCTTTTCACAATTTTCTATAAAATTCCTGCACTACCGTCTAAAACGGATGGACAGCATACTGTTTGCCGGCTTTGCCGTCGCCACCTGTTACGCCCAGATCTTCAGTCTTTTCTATCGGGTAAACGTGGAGGCGAACATCGCGATGATTCTGCTTTGTCTTGCCTCGATCGCAGTCTGGCACAGACAGATGCTTTTTTTTCTGAAGGAGGCCTGGCAGAATTCTTCGGCGCTCAGAAAAATCCTGACAGGCGTTCTTCTCATCACATGGTGTTATTTTACCTCCAGAGGATACATGGTGCCGGACTCCGACCTCTATCACGCCCAGAGCATCCGGTGGATCGAGGAATACGGCGTCGTAAAGGGCCTGGGCAACCTCCACTGCCGGTTTGCCTACAATAGCGCCCTGTTTGCGCTGTCCGCCCTGTACAGCATGAAATTCCTACTGGGGCAGTCGCTTCACGCCGTCAACGGACTGATGGCCTTTGTTTTGAGCGCAGGGCTATTGGACCTCGGAAAATGTTTTCGGCGAAAAAAGATGCTCCTGTCTGATTTTGCCAGGGTTTCCGCCGTCTATTATCTCACGTTGATCTGGGATGAGATCGTGGCTCCTTCCTCCGATTATGCCGTTATGATCGTCCTTTTCTTTATCGTGGTAAAGTGGCTGGACTGCCTGGAAAACCCCTCGGCTGAAAACGAGATCGCTCCCTACTCCCTTCTCTGTGTCATGGGAGTTTATGCCTTAACTCTAAAGCTCACCGCGGGGCTGATCCTGATCCTTGTGCTCAAACCCGCCTGCCACCTGCTGCGCAAAAAGAGGTGGGGCGAGATCTTTTGCTGCCTGGCCATGGGCCTGCTCATGGCAATTCCCTGGATAGTCAGGACGGTGATCATCTCCGGCTGGCTGCTGTATCCTTTTCCAGCGCTGGATCTGTTCTCCTTTGACTGGAAGATGACTAACGTGGGCGATATCATTTTGGATGCCGCCCTGATCAAGACCTGGGCCAAAACCGCCACCCAAATCGGCCTGTTCGCTCCCCTCAGGCAATGGTTTCCTCACTGGTTCGCGGAACTGAGCGCTGCAGAAAAGCTGATCATTCTCGGGGATCTCGTATCCTGTGTACTATTTATGGGGATTGCGGCATGGACATTATTGAAAAAGAGAAAGGAAAAATATGACGTTCTTCTCGTTCTTCTGACAATGTTTTGTTCCTACTTGTACTGGCAGCTCAACGCCCCCATGTTCCGCTATGGGTATACCCATGCGCTGCTCCTCGTCACTCTGACGGCCGGGTACCTCATTCTGGACAGAAAGATCTGCATGCCGGTATATGCCTTTTTGATCCTCTATGGAGTGTACAAGCTCTGGATCGGCGCGGACTGTATCCGCTCCACCGCCACGGAAGATTACTATGTCATGCAGAAAGACTATGGCTCTTATGAGCTGAACGCCAGCCAGCTGGACGGCGTCGTGATATACACCACGAACTATCTGTCGGGATATGATCCTTTCCCCGCCTGTGACGCATCCGTACTGCAGAAGATCGAGCTGCGGGGAGACAGTCTGAAGGATGGCTTCCGTTTAAAGTGATGTCCGCGCCCGGATTTTATCCCGTCCGGCCATTTTAACCTTGCAAAAGACGAATATTATGTTATAATGCTTAGGTATCGCTTAATTTTAATTTAGAAGGAAGCCTGCGCCTGCAGGCCGAAGGAGTATGCAATGATCAGTGCGAATAATGTCACGTTAAGAATTGGAAAGAAAGCGTTGTTCGAGGATGTAAACATCAAATTCACCGAGGGCAACTGTTATGGCCTGATCGGCGCCAACGGCGCCGGAAAATCCACTTTCCTGAAAATCTTATCCGGGAAGCTGGAGACCACGAAGGGGGACGTGGCCATCACCCCCGGGCAGCGGCTCTCCGTCCTGGAACAGGATCACTTCAAATATGACGACTGGGTGGTCATGGACACCGTCATTCTGGGAAATGAGCGCCTCTACCAGATCATGAAGGAAAAGGACGCCATCTACGCCAAGGAAGACTTCTCCGACGAGGACGGCATCCGCGCCAGCGAGCTGGAGGCGGAGTTCGCGGAGATGGACGGCTGGGAGGCGGAATCCAACGCCGCCATGCTCTTAAACGGCCTTGGCGTGGACACGGAATATCACTATGCCACAATGAAGGATCTGGAGGGCAGCATTAAGGTGAAGGTCCTGCTGGCAAAGGCCCTGTTCGGGAACCCGGACATCCTGCTCCTGGACGAGCCCACCAACCACTTGGACCTGGACGCCATCGCCTGGCTGGAGGACTTTCTGATCGACTTTGAGAACACGGTCATCGTTGTGAGCCACGACCGCTATTTCCTGAACAAGGTCTGCACCCACATCGCGGACATCGACTACGGCAAGATCCAGCTCTACGCCGGGAACTACGACTTCTGGTTCGAGTCCAGCCAGCTCCTCATCAAACAGATGAAGGAGGCCAATAAAAAGAAGGAAGAAAAGATCAAGGAACTGCAGGAGTTCATCTCCCGCTTCTCCGCAAACGCCTCCAAGTCCAAGCAGGCGACTTCCCGGAAGCGCGCACTGGAGAAGATCGAACTGGAAGAGATCCGTCCTTCCAGCAGGAAATACCCCTATATCGACTTCCGCCCCGACCGGGAGATCGGCAACGAAGTGCTGACCGTGGAACATCTCTCCAAGACCATAAACGGGGAGAAAGTCCTGAACGACGTCTCCTTTATCATGGGGCATGACGACAAGATCGCCTTTGTGGGTGGAAATGAATTTGCCAAGACCACCCTCTTCCAGATTTTGATGGGGGAGATGGAGCCCGACGAGGGAAGCTATAAGTGGGGCGTCACCACCTCCCAGGCCTACTTCCCCAAGGACAGCACGGCAGAGTTTGACAATGATCTGACCATCACCGACTGGCTCACCGGTTACTCCCCTGTCAAGGACGTGACTTACGTGAGGGGATTCCTGGGCCGTATGCTCTTTGCCGGCGAGGACGGCGTAAAGAAGGTGAAAGTGCTCTCCGGAGGCGAAAAGGTGAGGTGCCTCCTCTCTAAGATGATGATCAGCGGCGCCAACTGCCTGATCCTGGACGAACCCACCAACCACCTGGACATGGAGAGCATCACCGCCTTGAACAACGGACTGATCAAGTTCCCGGGCGTCGCTCTCTTCTCCTGCCACGATCATCAATTCGTGCAGACCACGGCCAACCGCATCATGGAGATCCTTCCGGACGGCAGCCTGATCGACAAGATCACCACCTATGACGAGTATCTGGCAAACGACGAGATGGCCCGCAAGAGAACGGTGTTCACCGCGCAGCCGGAAGATGAGGAGACGGAAGACTGACTGTGCCGCAAAAGGGCGGTGGAAAGGAGCAATTATGGTTGACCTTCATGTGCACTCCACCTTTTCCGACGGCACCTTCACACCCTCTCAGCTGGTGGACTACGCCATGGAAAAGGGCCTGACCGCCTTCGCCCTCACGGATCACGACACCACGGACGGGCTTCCGGAAGCCCTTGCCTATGCTCAAAAGCTTCGGAACGACCGGGATGCGGATACTGCCGACGCGGTGTCTGCCTTCATAGATAAAACGGAAACGCGGAGCCCGCAGTCTGAAAAGCGCCCTGCAGTCCCGGAGATCATCCCCGGGATCGAGCTCTCCACGGATGAAAACGGCTCCGAGGTCCATGTGGTGGGGCTCTTTATCGACTATGAAAACAGGGAGTTTGCAGAATATCTGAGCGAATTTCTGGAGTCCCGGGACGACCGCAACCGGAAGATGTGCGGAAAACTCCAGGAGCAGGGGTTCGATGTGACTTATGAAGCCATGCTGGAGCGTTTTCCCGACTCCGTGCTGACCCGGGCGCATTTTTCCAGATTTCTTCTGGAGCACGGTTATGTAAAGAGTATCAAAGAGGCCTTTGACCGCTATCTTGGGGACCGCTGCCCCTGCTACGTCCCCCGGGAGAAGATCACCCCGGTCCGGGCGGTGGAGCTGATCCGCAAGGCTCAGGGAATCCCCGTGCTGGCTCATCCCATCCTCTACCATATGTCGGACGCCCGTCTGAACGCCCTCGTGAATAAATTAAAAGACGCAGGGCTCATGGGGATCGAAGCAATTTACAGCACCTATTCCCCTGCGGAGGAAAGGCAGATCCGCCGTCTTGCAAAGGAGCACCAGCTTCTGATCAGCGGCGGTTCGGATTTTCACGGGGAGAACAAGCCCGGCCTGGACCTGGGCGTCGGCTACGGAAAGCTTTTTGTCCCGGACGAAATCCTGGACGAACTGAAATTTAGTTTTTCTTCGCCAGCCAACCTTTTATGACCGCCAAGGGTTTCTTAATGGGATCCCGGACAGGCCTCAAAAACAGCCAGAGCCCCGCTGCCATACGGTAGACGGGGTTTTTCACGCTGATCCTGCGCCCCTTGCGGATAAATGCAGTCAGTCTGCCACGGATCTGCTCCCCTTTCAGCGGGCCCTCCAGGTCCGTCTGATTGTCCCCCACCATGTAAAAACCTTCCGGCCGGATCCGGCAGAGACGGTGCAGCACCAGCATCCCGTCCTCCCGGCGGTACAGGACCACGTCCCCCCGCCGCAGTTCCTCTGGGGCTGCCTTTGTAAGAATCGCCTGGTCCCGGCCCGGGATCAGCATGGGATACATGCTGTAGCCCTGGGGGTAGATCTGGATGGTACTGTGAAGCTCCAACTGCTCTTCTATGGATCCCGGCTTTAATAAATCCGAGCACTCTCTTTTATCAGACATGCCGTTTTCTTCCATCGTCAAAGTAATTCCCCCTGCGCCTTTCTGACCTTTCCGATTTTCTCAATGCCAAGGCTGCTTCTTTCCTGCCGGATCCCGGCTTCCTGCAGTGCTAATGCGGTTTCTTCTCTGCCGCCTGCCATTAAAAGCAAGCTGCGCTCCGGCAAGAGTTTTTCCTCTGAATTTCTGTAGGCCGCGCTCTTTCCTCTCTAAATCTATCATAGCATTTTTATATTTAAAATGCTATAATGGTTTTAACCGCAGAGCATCCTCCTTGGACCGGATGGGTGTGAAAAGATAATTTTGACATGTAAAGGAGGATCCCCATGACCCCGAATCCCTATATATTTGCTACGGAAATTGACGGTATGCCCTATCTCCTGCCCTATGGCCAGGGCATTGCGGATCATCTTCGCGGGATCCGTACCAACGAGTCCGGCCGTCTGTTATGGGAGGGGCTCTGTCAGGGAGAAGACCGTCCGGCGCTTTTGAGACGGCTCTGCGAATTTTACGAGGCGGGACCGGAGGAAGAAGGAATCCTTTCCGAAGACCTGGAAGGGTTTTTGAACCTGCTGAAAAGCCATGGCCTGCTGAAGGAAGACGACGCCAAAAAGGCTTTTCCCCCTTCCACAGCATCCGGCTTTCCCTGCCGCTTTGCGCAGATCGGCCCCCTCACGCTGGCCCTGCGGATCCCAGACGCCGTTTTCGATCCCTATTTTTCCGCCTTTGAAATATCCCGGGAGAAAGCGCCCTCCCCGGAAAGCGCGGATCTCTGTCTGGAATTTTTTCCCCACCGGCCCATGGGATATACCGCCGGCGAAATTCTTGCCCGCAACGAGGAAATGCTGATCGCGGACACGGGAGAAGACTATCTCTTTCTTCCCCAGCAGGGAAACTATGTCCATGAACTCCGGGTTTCCAAAGACGCCTCCCAGGCCTTTCTCTTCGGTCAGCTCCGGAAATCCGAGGAGGCATGTCTGGAAGAAATTTTCCACATGATCCGGTTTGCATTTCTCATGACCGCGCAGCGCCGCGGCCTCTGCGTGGTCCACTCAGCCTCCCTCCTGCATGAGGGGAAGGCCTTGCTCTTCTCCGGACATTCCGGGGCGGGGAAATCCACCCACACAAAGCTTTGGCAGGAGCAGTTTCACTCTCCCCTGCTCAACGGGGACTTAAACCTTCTTGGCATGGAAAAAGGACAGCCCATGTGTTACGGACTGCCCTGGTGCGGCACTTCTGAAATTTATACCGTTCAAAATTATCCCCTGGGCGGCGTCGTCTTTTTAAGACAGGCCCCTTTCAACCGGGTCTCCACGTTATCTCCCGACCAGGAAGCCCTTTCCCTGGCCCAGCGCATGATCACGCCCGCCTGGACCCGGGAGCAGGCACAGAAAAACCTGGAGCTGGCGAAGATCCTCACGGCAAAGATCCGCGTATTCCAGCTGGAATGTACGAAGGATCCGGAGGCCGCGGAGGTCATTAAAAGTCATTTATCATTTTTGTAATTTCATCCTCTGTCAGAACCACGCACTTCTTATCCCGGATGGCATAGACCCGGGTGCAGAGGTTCAGCACCGTGGGCCGGTGCGTGGTCACGATGCAGGTCCTGGGGACCTCGTCCCCCATGATATTCTTCAGCACCCGGCGCTCTGTCGCCACGTCCAGCGCGGAAGTCGCCTCATCCAGGAGCAGGATCGGCGTATCTCGCAGCAGGGCCCTCGCGATGGACAGCCGCTGGGCCTGTCCCTCGGAAAAACCGCCGCCCCTCTCCTTAATCTCGCTGTAAATCCCATCTGGAAGTTTTTCTACAAAATCCCAGGCGCAGGCCAGCTTCAATGCCTGAACGATCTCTTCGTCCGTGGCATCTTCCTTTACGCTCCGCATATTCTGGGCGATGGTTCCCGAAAACATGGTGTTTCCCTGGGGTACATAGGAGAACAACTGACGGGTTCCCGGGGAAAGTTCAAACCCCGGCGTTTCCGCGGGAGCTCCCGCCCAAAACTGCGTCTCTCCCCCCTGCACCGGGATCAGCGAGAGCAGGATCCGCATCATGGTGGTCTTGCCCTCTCCGGAAGGCCCTACCAGGGCGATGATCTCATGGGGCCGTGCCTCCATGGATGCCTTTTCAAACACCTTTGTACCGTTCTGATATGTGTATTGCACATCCTGCAGTGTAAGGCCGATGCCCTTCTCACGATACTTCCGTACAAACTCCTCCACCTCCGGACGCTTGCTATCGTCCTCCCGGGGCATCTCCACGATATCCATGAGACGGCCCGCGGAGGTGGTCAGATTGATCACTGAAGGGACGAGGGAGGTCAGATTGTGAAGGGCACCGGTGAGGGTGCCTGAAAGCCCCAAAAACATCGTCATGGTTCCGTAATCGATGGCACCGCTCCAAACCCGGTAGATCCCCCAGCCGTAGGAGGCGTAGGAAACCACCAGCCCTACCGTACTCATGAGCAGCGAGGTCCAGATAGACATCCTCTGAAAATCCAAACGCATGGAGATATATTCCTGCTGAAGCTGCTTTAGATTCCGGACATAAAGCCCGATCAGATCAAAAGCTTTGATCGTCTGGATATTAGAAAATGTCTCCTGGTTAAAGCCGGACATCTTCGCCCCCATGGCCATGCTCCGCTGATTGTTGTTGATCATGCGGTTCATCAGAGTTTTTGAAAGAATAAGGCTCACCGGCATACCAAGGAACGCAAAAATGGCAAAAGTAGCGTCATTGTACAGTACGACCGCAAAGGCACTGACAAAACGAAAGAAATAGATGATGGCGTTCGGAACAAAATTGAGAACACCACTGGAAATATTGGAGGCGTCGGAACCCCACCGGGTCAAAAGATCTCCCGTGTGATAATTCGTCAGAGACTCCCAGTCTGTCACCAGAATCTTAGAAAAAATGTCCGACTTGATCTCCGCATCCACCTTCATCCCCACCCAGCTGGAAGCATAGCTGGAAATCTGGCTTACGATCAGATTTCCAACATTCAGCCCGATCAACATTGCAAAAGTCTTCACTACCGCTCCCGCCTGATAGCCGGTAATAATATTGACCAGATCCCTGGATACAAAGCTGCTTCCAAGGGAGACCACTGTTCCCAGTAGCCCAAGAAGCGTATAAAGGATCATCGCCAGCCAATATCTCCTGGCATAGTCATAAATCCACAATGTCTGTCTCCACATTTCCCGAAGACGCCCCGCCTTAACGCGGGAGAGATAAAACTGAATGTGCCCTTTAAGATTTGCCATTCTTTTCTTTCACTCCACAATTTTTATATTCATAAACAAAATTATATCATTTGTTTTTATAAATTTCCACGATAAAATGGCCGAAGATTTCTCTCCGACCATTTCTTAAATATTTTCCTAACCTATTTTCTAGAAATAATTTTACAAGTATCGCTTCTTATTTTACCATTCATGATTATATGCACACTGATGATCGCAAGACATATACGCACTATTTACAGCTAAGCCTTCTCCTGATTCAGCATATATGTTTCCTAAACCATCATGATCCACCCCATTGTTATGGTAAGCGTATCTAACAACAATCACATTAGTCCCATCACCGCTTATGTCCGTACTATGCGTGCAGGTCACATTTTTCACCGGCTGGTTAAAGATAATTGTAAGTTCCTGAGTCTTGCTGTGATGCCCATCTGCAGCATTATGATCTGCATCAAACTGAAAGCAATAATTTTCTCGTCCCCCTTCAGGCTTTTGTGTCAATGTCCAAGTTACCTTATAACAATCTCCGCTCGCCATATACACGCTCTCAGCCAGACCATCATTTGCCACAACCATAGGCTTTACATAATTTTTCATAGCTTTATCCTCCTGATTTATTTAATTTTGAGAGAAATTTTCCCTCTCTTCATACTTATACACTACCATACTTTTTCGGATCCCGCAAGAAATCTAACCAAACTGTTACATTTTGAAACCCTTTTTCATATAAATTATTTCGGACACTCCTGCAGGTGCCTGTAAATCTCTTCCGCATCCCTCACCCCGCAACGCTCAATAGCCCCGCAGATCCGCTGCACATGTTCCAGCGGTTCCTCCAGACCCTCCGCGATCCCTTCCGGCGTCTGGCCCTTTTGAACCTTTTTTTGAATCATCTGGATGAGTTTAATCTCGCTTCCCTCGGTCAGGCCCGCGGTTCTTCCTTCTGCTCTTCCTTCTGCTCTTCCTTCTGCTCTTCCTTCTGCTCTTCCTTCTGCTCTTCCAGCTTCCCTGCCTTCCGTCAATCCGGCCTCCCGGCCTTCGGCCCTTCCGCGTTCGAGCCCGTCCTCCACGCCTTCCTCATATCTCACCGCCAGGGCGTCCTCCATGTTGAACTGCGTAAATAACATATTCTCCACCTCCGATCCGTGCTTCTTCACAAAGTCCGCAAAGATCCCCTCCTGGATGCAGTCCCGGATTGCCAGGGTAACCGCTTCGTCCCGGCTCTTTTCCTTCTCCAGATATGTCCGGATTTTCTGCATGAACCAGGAATACTCATACAGGGGCATACATTCCCGCAAAATCTTATGGTTCACCGGGAGATTGATGTTGATCATCTTTACTGTCAATTCTAACAT